>NZ_MOMO01000028.1:0-10343 GCF_009933855.1 Pseudomonas sp. SG-MS2
GCCGGCAAACACACCCTGCAAGCTGCGTCGTATCGACGACCAAGAATTCAAGGCAGGTAAGAAATGAGCGCTATCAACGTCTTCCAGCAAAACCCCGGCGCCGACGCCAAGGCTCAGTCGCCGCTGCACCACGCCGACCTGGCCAGCCTGGTTGGCAAGGGCCGCAAGAACGCAGGCGTAACCCTGCGTGAAAAGAAATTCCTCGGCCACCTGACCCTTCGTGGCAATGGCCACGACCCGGAGTTCGCCGCAGGCGTGCACAAGGCCCTTGGCCTGGAGCTGCCAGTGGCCCTGACCGTGGTCGCCAACAGCGACATGTCGCTGCAGTGGCTCGGCCCTGATGAGTGGCTGCTGATCGTCCCTGGCGGCCAGGAGTTCGCCGTCGAGCAAAAGCTGCGCGCGGCCCTTGAAGGCCAGCACATCCAGGTGGTCAACGTCAGCGGCGGGCAAAGCCTGCTGGAGCTGCGCGGCCCGCACGTGCGCGAAGTGCTGATGAAGTCCACCAGCTATGATGTTCACCCGAACAACTTCCCGGTCGGCAAGGCGGTGGGTACCGTGTTCGCCAAGTCGCAACTGGTGATTCGCCGCACGGCCGAGGACACCTGGGAGCTGGTGATTCGCCGCAGCTTCGCCGATTACTGGTGGCTGTGGCTGCAGGACGCTTCTGCCGAATACGGCCTGAGCATCGAAGCCTAAGGAGAGCAACATGAGTCGGGCACCGGATACCTGGATTCTCACCGCCGACTGCCCGAGCATGCTCGGCACCGTCGACGTGGTGACGCGTTACCTCTTCGAGCAGCGCTGCTACGTCACCGAGCACCACTCCTTCGATGACCGGCAGTCGGGGCGCTTTTTCATCCGCGTCGAGTTCCGCCAGCCGGACGATTTTGACGAGGTCGGTTTCCGTGCCGGCCTCGCCGAGCGCGGTGATGCGTTCGGCATGGCGTTCGAGCTGACCGCACCCAATCACCGCCCCAAGGTGGTGATCATGGTGTCCAAGGCCGACCACTGCCTGAACGATTTGCTCTATCGCCAGCGTATCGGGCAGTTGGGCATGGACGTGGTCGCGGTGGTGTCCAACCACCCCGACCTCGAGCCACTGGCCCACTGGCACAAGATTCCCTATTACCACTTCGCCCTCGACCCCAACGACAAGGCCGGGCAAGAGCGCAAGGTGCTGCAGGTGATCGAAGAGACCGGCGCCGAGCTGGTTATCCTTGCCCGCTACATGCAGGTGCTGTCGCCTGAACTGTGCCGGCGTCTGGATGGCTGGGCGATCAACATTCATCACTCGTTGCTGCCAGGGTTCAAGGGCGCCAAGCCTTATCACCAGGCGTACAACAAGGGTGTGAAGATGGTCGGCGCCACGGCGCACTACATCAACAACGACCTGGATGAAGGGCCGATCATTGCCCAGGGGGTCGAGGTGGTGGACCACAGCCATTACCCCGAGGACCTGATTGCCAAGGGGCGTGACATCGAATGCCTGACCCTGGCGCGGGCGGTCGGGTATCACATCGAGCGGCGGGTGTTTCTCAACGCCAACCGTACTGTCGTTCTCTGAACAATTCTGGGGCTGCTGCGCAGCCCTTTCGCGACACAAGGCCGCTCCTACAGGCGATTCGCGTCCCCTGTAGGAGCGGCCTTGTGTCGCGAAAGGGCCGCAAAGCGGCCCCCGCTTTTGGCCTGCCGTAAAAAGGCATCCCCCTGTCGTTTTCAGTCAGTGCCTCGCGCTCCATCAAGCCCACAATTCCCTGCATTCCAGCAACACATGTCGCCCATGGACGGCGGCGCTTCAACCAACGCTGCATAAATACAAATCAAGCGAGGTAAGAGCATGTCTGGCAATCGTGGAGTGGTGTACCTGGGCGCTGGCAAGGTCGAGGTGCAGAAGATCGACTACCCGAAGATGCAGGACCCGCGCGGCAAGAAGATCGAGCACGGCGTCATCCTCAAGGTGGTCTCCACCAACATCTGTGGCTCCGACCAGCACATGGTCCGCGGCCGCACCACTGCCCAGGTCGGCCTGGTCCTGGGCCACGAAATCACCGGTGAAATCGTCGAGATGGGGCGTGACGTCGAACGCCTGAAAATCGGCGACCTGGTGTCGGTGCCGTTCAACGTCGCCTGCGGCCGCTGCCGCTCCTGCAAAGAGATGCACACCGGTGTCTGCCTCACCGTCAACCCGGCTCGTGCCGGCGGTGCCTACGGTTATGTCGACATGGGCGACTGGACCGGCGGCCAGGCCGAATACGTGCTGGTACCGTATGCCGACTTCAACCTGCTGAAACTGCCCGATCGCGACAAGGCCATGGAGAAGATCCGTGACCTGACCTGCCTGTCCGACATCCTGCCAACCGGCTACCACGGTGCCGTGACTGCTGGCGTAGGCCCAGGCAGCACCGTTTACGTCGCAGGTGCTGGCCCGGTCGGCCTGGCTGCCGCCGCCTCTGCCCGCCTGCTGGGCGCTGCCTGCGTCATCGTCGGCGACCTCAACCCATTGCGCCTGGCACACGCCAAGTCCCAGGGCTTCGAAGTGGTCGACCTGTCCAAGGACACCCCGCTGCACGAGCAGATCATCGATATCCTCGGTGAGCCTGAAGTGGATTGCGCCGTCGATGCCGTAGGCTTCGAAGCCCGTGGCCATGGTCATGAAGGCGCCAAGCACGAGGCCCCGGCTACCGTGCTGAACTCGCTGATGCAGGTGACCCGCGTTGCCGGCAACATCGGTATTCCTGGCCTGTACGTGACCGAAGACCCGGGCGCGGTGGATGCCGCCGCCAAGATCGGCGCGCTGAGCATCCGCTTCGGCCTGGGCTGGGCGAAGTCGCACAGCTTCCACACCGGCCAGACCCCGACCATGAAATACAACCGCCAATTGATGCAGGCGATCATGTGGGATCGCATCAATATCGCCGAGGTCGTAGGCGTGCAGGTGATCAGCCTGGATCAGGCGCCGGAAGGGTATGGCGAGTTCGATGCCGGGGTGCCGAAGAAGTTTGTGATTGACCCGCACAAGACGTTTAGCGCGGCATAATTTAAAAACAGAAAGCCCCACGAGAGTGGGGCTTTTTGCTATCCGTTAGTTCCAACGTGACGGAGCCTTTGGGAACTTATCAGTGGGATGCCTGATTTCGCTAGCCTTGGAATGAAACGCCGACCGCTGTGATTCAACAAAGCTTCTGATGAACAGCGGCTGCAGGGCCGCGGCATCGGGCAGCGGGCTCACGCTGCGTGATCCTGCAGGTGAGCTATCCGTCGATGCTATTGGCGAGTCGGGCGTTGGCATTTTTGGGATTGTAGGGGTCGAATCCCGTCGGACCGCTGTTTCGCCCGACGTTAGTCCGCCTTCTGTATGAGCGGTGTGCCCTCCGGCTTGAGAAGAAGGTGTCAGCGAGCTATTCGACGAACTTTTTGCTGTTGACGGACTGATATTCATGGCGCTGTTCTTGCTAACCTTGAATATATCGCCATTTGGGAGTTCAACCCGCCTCACCCTTTTTGGCATATGCCCGCTTGAGTCGATGAAATTGACCGGGTCACCTTCGCAATAGCAGTAAGCATTCAACCCACCCTGCCCGAATGGGCTCCAGCTGTCTGCAGCCAGGAAACGTCTCAGGCGCGGAGAATAGCTGCGGTATCCAAGCCCAAGTAGGTAGGAGGCCGCACCTGGCACGTAAGCTTCGCCATTGAAGCCAAGCGTTATTCGCATCGAGGGCAAGTTCGGATCGTGCCCGTAGGCTGAAAAGTTGTGGCCTTCCAGGTCCTCCGTATCTTGAACATTGAGAACGGAACCCTTGTCATCGGTTGCCAGCAACCCGGTGGCAGGCGTGTCGCCGGTTTGAACCTCAGCTAGGGGCATGTCGTCATTGCGCAAGATGGCGCGTTGCTGGTTGCCCTGTTTTACGGTGACGAGCTTCCCGTTTTGGTAGAAGAAGAGAGAGCTGCTTAATGGCTTTTTCATTAATCAGTCCTTTGTAGGGTAAGTATAGAAATGAAAATTATTACAGCGCATCGCCACTGCGTATAATTTGACGGTCGTGCTCGGCCGCAGAAGTTATAGCGCTATCTGACGGAGTGGCGGTTTTGCGTTGGAAGTTAAAGTTGGGTGTTCGCTTGAAAAATGATTGCTTCTCATGTATTGCTATGTTGATTATGGCTTGTCCGCCATTGTTGGAATTAAATTTGAAAGAAGGTGTTGCAGTGACTGTACCTGAATAACCAATGGCGCGACGGTTGGTGATGTTGGATACCGACTGTATTAGTGATGTTCCGTTGTTTGCTGTCGGATCGGCTGACTTGCAGGAGATTATATGTATGTCATGTTTGCTGGTGGGAAACCCTAGTTTCTCTAGGTTTTTAACTAGTTTCTGCCCGTCGAGTTTGCCTTGCTCAGTTGCAATTCGGCCCTGTTTGCCGTGCGAAGCAACAGTGATCGCTTGTGCGTTCTTGCGCGTGGGGTGTTTTGCCATGTAAGCAAAAAAACCGGCTGTATTTTTAGCTTGACCAGAAAACCTGTTGGTTTTTCCGAAGATTCTGAAGTGCCCCGATGGGTCGTTATAATTAACGGGGTCGCCAGTGACAAATGCGTAACCATTTAGGCCGCCAGCCCCAAACGGGCTTAAGCTATCGGGACTTAAAAATCGCATGATTGTTGGATGGTACGCACGCTGGCCATTGCCCAGCAAATACCAACCGGTTTCTGGCTGGTATCGCTCCCCCTTAAAGCCCAGTAAAGAGGGGTTGCATTGTTTGTTCAGGTGGTGTCCGTAAGCGGTATAGGTTAGAGAACTGTTCTCCGAAAGACTGTTTGTCTGTAGAATCGACCCGTTTCCGTCGGTTACCATTATTTTGATCGGGCTTGTATCACCGTGCTCTTTTTCGGCTAAGGGAGTATCCAGCATACGAAAAACGGTACTCGTTCTTTTTTCGCGCTTTACGGTCACTAGGTTTACACCTAGGTAGAAGTTTAACTGGCTGCACTCGATTCTTTTGCTCACTGTTGATTCCCTCGTATAGGATAAGGTGTTTGCCTAGAAATAGGGTGGGCAGCGAAGTAACAGTGTCTGGTTCTTAGCAGCTATCCACAACTGGCAAAACTGCTAGTTCTTGAACATGGTTGTTCTGACATCTGACAAAAGATCGAGAAAATTCTTACACCTAAAAACTAGTCATCCCTAGCCTTAGGAAATACCCTACGCATTCTGTCGACCGCCGTCTGATTGCCCCTGGAATCCTCACCCTCTAGCCTGATCGAGTCGCTGAATGGTTCAGCGATCGGGCGTGGAAACCCGGCAAGATGCATGGCTGTTGTCGATATGGCGGCTGTACGCGGGAGGTCTTCGGGCCTGCCGGGTTAACCATGCACCGGTCTTTCCACCCCGTGTACAGCTGTCACCCTAATGTGTGGAAACGGACGGGTGGCACTTCACACTGCATGGTGTTTTGATGAAAAAAATAGTCCCCGATCCACCCCGCCTCAAACTGTTCAACACCCTCTATTCCTCCATCCACCCCGAGCTGATCCCACCCGAGGCCTTGGCGGTCGCCAGCGAGATGCTGCTGGGTATCTCTGAAGTCGTCGGCGAGTATTGCCGCGCGCATACCGGCGAGCCGGGCGTGCACATGCTCACCAATGCCGTGCATAGCGCCGATACCGCACATGCGTTGATCGAGCATGCGCTTGAGCGCATGTGAAGGTTTGGGGGCAATACGATGAGTGAAGACACACACGCAAACATGACCGTTGGCGTCGAGACGTTCTGCGAGGCCGGTGACAAGCCCTGCCATATTTTCCGGGTGATGCCGGGCGTGCCGTTCGAGCACGCCTATGAACAGGTGTCGGTGCTGCTGGGGTACATCAAGCACCTGGTGCGCGAAGGTGATATGGAGGATGACCACAAGCTGCTCGGTGCGGCGGATTACCTGAGTGCATTTGCCAAGGCAATCATGGATGACATCGAAATTGCCCGGAACAGGATGCGTTGATTACCTGAGGCTTGCAGTCGGGCTGCTGGGGCCGCTTTGCGGCCCTTTCGCGACACGAGGCCGCTCCTGCAGCTGAACGGGGGGCTGATGCGGGCCTGCCCGATGCGCGGCCCGGAACAAACCTCTGAACACTCAGTCGAATGCCTCGTTTCCCAGGCCATTCCGGCCTACGAGGTCCCCCCGATGAAAGCATTCACCCTGGCAACCCTGATGACCCTGGCCGCAAGCCCGGTGTTCGCCTTCAACCTCAGCGATGCCGCCAATGCTGTGTCGGCCGTGCAAAACCAGAATCAGCAAGCCCAGGTGCAGGCGCCTGAGGCGCAGGCCAATCTGCTCAACACCCTGGGCAGCGAACTGAACATCACCCCGGAACAGGCCGTGGGCGGGGCAGGGGCGATGCTAGGGCTGGCGCGCAACAACCTGAGCAGTGACGACTACGGTCAGCTGACCCAGGCTGTGCCGGGGCTGGACTTGCTGTCTGGCGCCGCCATGTTGGGCGGGTTGAGTGGGCTGGGCGAAATGCTGGGCAAGAACAGCCAAAACCAGTCGGCATTGAGCAATGCATTGGGTAACAACGTTGAGAACCGCAGCGACCTGGACAATGCCTTCAAGGCGCTGGGTATGGATACGGGCATGATCGGGCAGTTCGCGCCGTTGATTTTGCAGTACCTGGGCCAGCAGGGGATTGCCGGTTCATTGCTGCAGAATCTGGGCAGCCTGTGGACTACCCCGGCGCCTTTGGCTCAGCCGTCGGTGTGAGGGCCTTATAGGGCCGCGGTCAGCCCATCTCCCCGCGCAACTGCTCGATCCGCTGGTCCTTCTCAATCCACAGCTGATTCACCCAGGCCTGTACTGCCTGGCGGAACGCCGGATCATTCTCGTAATCCCCTGCCCACAGGGCAGGGTCAAGCTCTCGCACCTGAATGTCGATGATCACCCGGCTGATGCTGCCGTTGAGCAGGTCCCAAAACCCCGGAGCCTTGTTGCCGGGGTAGACGATGGTCACGTCCAGCAGCGCATCGAGCTGCTCGCCCAGCGCCGCCAACACGAACGCCACGCCGCCGGCCTTGGGCTTGAGCAGGTAACGGTATGGCGACTGCTGTGCCTGGCGTTTGGCCTCGGTGAAGCGGGTGCCTTCGAGGTAGTTGACCACAGTCACCGGCTGGCGCTTGAACAGCTCGCAGGCGGCTTTAGTGATTTCCAGGTCCTTGCCCTTGAGCTCGGGGTGCTTCTCCAGAAACGCCTTGCTGTAGCGCTTCATGAACGGGTAATCCAGGCCCCACCAGGCCAGGCCCAGCAGCGGTACCCAGATCAGCTCCTTCTTGAGGAAAAACTTGAAGAACGGCGTGCGGCGGTTGAGGCTTTCGATCAGCGCAGGGATGTCTACCCAGGTCTGGTGGTTGCTCACGGCCAGGTAGGAGGTGTCCTTGCGCAGGCTCTCGACGCCGCGGATGTCCCATTGGGTAGGGATGCACAGGGCGAAAATGGCCTTGTCGATTTCCGACCAGGCTTCAGCGACCCACATTACGGCAGCGGAGGTGTAGTCACGCCACCGGCCCGGCAGCACCAGTTTGAGCAGGGCGAAGACCAGCAGCGGGCAGATCAGCACCACGGTGTTGAGCAGCAGCAGGATGGTCGTAAGAATGCCGGTCAGCAGGCGACGCATAGGGAAACTCTTGTTGTGGGATTTGAACGGGCGGCAATGATAAGCAGCGCCGCAGCCTACGCCAAATGTCCAATGCCCAGCGGCGCGGACAAATGTTTCACATTATGTTGTTTACCCTTGTGACAGCGAACCTATCCTGCTTGCACAGTCTAAGCACTGACCCCATTCAAGGAAGCCTGCCTGTGAAACCAATGCTAGCCCTGTTGTCGCTGTTGGCGCTGCCGGTAATGGCCGCAGAACCTACGCTTTACGGCCGTTATGAGAACATCTCCCTGCCTGAACTCGGCGAAACCCTGAAGGCCAAGATGGACACCGGGGCGTACACCGCTTCGCTGTCGGCCAAGGACATCGAGCGCTTCACGCGCGATGGCGAGGACTGGGTGCGCTTCCGCCTGGCGACCAAGGAGTCCGACGGCAAGGTGTACGAGCATAAAGTTTCGCGCATCAGCAAGATCAAGAACCGCGCCGACGAAGACGATGAAGGCGATGCGCCCGAGCTTTCGCGCAGGCCGGTAATCGACCTTGAGTTGTGCCTGGGGGATGAGAAGCGCACCGTGGAAGTGAACCTGGTCGACCGCAGCAGCTTCAACTATCCGTTGCTGGTGGGGGCCAAGGCGTTGCGCGAGTTCAAGGCTGCGGTAAACCCGGCCAAACGTTTCACTGCGGGCAAGCCTGACTGCTGATCCGCAGGGCGACGCGCTCTTCATGTAGGAGCGGCCTTGTGTCGCGAAGGGGCGCGCAGCGGCCCCAAAATATCCACAGCAGCACAGATATTGGGGCCGCTGCGCGCCCCTTCGCGACACAAGGCCGCTCCTACAGAGGATTGCGTCTTCATTGAAACTTGCCTATATGTCCAGCTTCGCTCTCAGCAAGGCCGGATGCCATGCCCCACATTCTCATCGTCGAAGACGAAGCCGCCATCGCCGATACCCTGATCTACGCCCTGCAGGCCGACGGCCACAGCACCGCGTGGGTGACCCTGGGCACCGCGGCCCTGGAGCAGCAGCGCCAGCGGCCGGCCGACCTGGTGATCCTCGACATCGGGCTGCCCGACATCAGTGGTTTTGACACCTGCCGCCAGCTACGCCGGTTCACCGAGGTGCCGGTCATGTTCCTCAGCGCCCGAGACGGTGAAATCGACCGGGTGGTAGGCCTGGAAATAGGCGCCGACGACTACGTGGTCAAACCCTTCAGCCCGCGGGAAGTGGCGGCTCGGGTGCGGGCGATCCTCAAGCGCATGGCGCCACGGGCCGAGCCACCCGCCGAAACGGCAGTGTTCCAGCTCGACACCCTGCGCATGCTGATCAGCTACCGTAGCCAGCCGCTGAGCCTGACCCGCCACGAATTCCGTTTGCTGCAATGCCTGCTGGAGCAACCGCAGCGTGTATTCAGCCGCGAACAGTTGCTCGATGCGCTGGGAGTGGCCTCCGACGTGGGTTACGAGCGCACCATCGACAGCCATATCAAGAGCCTGCGCGCCAAGCTGCGGCAGGTGGCTGCCCATGCCGAACCGATCCAGACCCACCGTGGGCTGGGTTACAGCTACAGCCCGGAACACGCCTGATGCGCCTGGGCATTCGGATCTTTCTGGTGTACTTCCTGTTCGTCGGCTTGGCGGGTTACTTCCTGCTCAATACGGTGCGCGAGCAGATTCGCCCCGTGGTACGCCAGTCTTCCGAGGAAACCCTGGTAGACACTGCCAACCTGCTGGCCGAGATCCTTCACGATGACGTCAAGGCCGGCACCCTTGCCCAGAGCCGCCTGCCTGAGGTGCTCAAGGCGTATGGCTTGCGCAGCCCCGGCGCGCAGATCTGGGGCCTGGCCAAAAACCAGGTCAGCCACCGCATCTACGTTACCGATGCCCAAGGCATCGTGCTGCTCGATTCCAGCGGCCAGGACCTGGGCAAGGACTATTCGCGCTGGAACGACGTGTACCTGACGCTGCGCGGCCAATACGGTGCCCGTTCCACCCGCAGCATCGAAGAGGATGAAAGCACCTCGGTGATGCACGTGGCCGCGCCGATCGTTGACCAGGGCAAGGTTATCGGCGTGGTCACCGTGGCCAAGCCCAACAGTTCACTGCAGCCGTACATCGACCGTTCCGAACAGCGTTTGCTTGGCCTGGGGTTGGGGCTGATCGGCATGGGCCTGTTGGTCGGCGCCGCGCTGTCCTGGTGGCTGGCCCGCTCCCTGCGCAGGCTGGCCCGCTATGCGCAGGCGGTCAGCGAAGGCCAGCGCGCCGCGCTGCCTTACTACAAGGGCGGTGAGCTGGCGCACCTGGCCAATGCGGTGGAACGCATGCGCACACAGCTTGAGGGCAAGGCGTATGTCGAACGCTACGTGCATACCCTGACCCACGAGTTGAAGAGCCCTTTGGCGGCTATCCGCGGTGCGTCTGAATTGCTCCAGGGTGATATGCCGGCCGAGCAGCGGGCGCGTTTTGCCGGCAACATCGAGCGCGAAAGCGAGCGGCTGCAGCAGATGATCGAGCGGTTGCTAAACCTGGCGCGGGTCGAGCAGATGCAGGCGCTGGAAGATGAGCAGCAGGTTGCCTTGGCGGCGTTGGTCGATGAGCTGCTGCTGGCGCATGCCGCACGCATCGACGCAAGCGGCTTGCAGGTGCGCCAGCGGGTGCCGGCGGGGTTGTGGCTGCTGTGCGATCCGTTTCTCATGCGCCAGGCGCTGGCCA
>NZ_MOMO01000029.1:0-20196 GCF_009933855.1 Pseudomonas sp. SG-MS2
GCCTGGGCAAACCCGCCGTGATCGACCACTGCCTGCAAGGTTCGCCACTGATCCAGGGTTACGCGCGGCGCTTTCATCTTTGGCTCCTGTTGACCTAAGCTGCGCTCTTTCAAGGAGAGCGCCCCATGAAGAAATGTTGTGCGGCAATACTGATGTGCCTGCCCCTCGGGGCCATGGCTTACCCCATCGACGTGGAGAAGGAACTGGCCGGAGTCAAGCTGGACTACACCGCCTACGACACCGCGTACGACATCGGAGCCATCACCCTGAACAACTATGGGCAAGTGCCGGCGGCCTGCAAGGTGACGTTCCGCAACGGCCCGGAAGCGCCACGGGTACGCCGGGTGAATGTACCGGCGGGCAAAAGTGTGGACGTCACGGCCAAGTTCAATCGGCAGATCATCAAGCTGCGCATCGCAGTGAACTGCAAAGCGGAATAAAACTGATTAATCGATAGATTGCACCCACTTTTTACGCTTTTTTATCGATAGGTCAAGCCTTAATCTCACCTCCATCGAATCGCAACCCATTTTGCCGATGGAGGCACCCATGTCCCGCGTACTGATCGTCGAAAGCAGCGCCCGCCAGCAGGATTCCGTTTCCCGTCAACTGACCCGTGACTTCATCGAACACTGGCAAGCAGCGCACCCGGCCGACGAGATCACCGTTCGCGATCTGGCGGTGACCCCGGTGCCGCACCTGGACGCCAACCTGCTCGGTGGCTGGATGAAGCCTGAAGAGCAGCGCAATGCCGCTGAACTGGAGGCCCTGGCCCGTTCCAACGAGCTGACCGATGAGCTGCTGGCGGCCGACGTGCTGGTGATGGCTGCACCGATGTACAACTTCACCATCCCCAGCACGCTCAAGGCCTGGCTTGACCACGTATTGCGTGCCGGCATCACCTTCAAGTACACCCCGACCGGCCCGCAAGGCCTGCTGACCGGCAAGCGCGCCATTGTCCTGACTGCCCGTGGCGGCATCCACGCCGGCGCCACCAGCGACCATCAGGAGCCGTACCTGCGCCAGGTGATGGCATTCATCGGCATTCACGATGTGAACTTCATCCATGCCGAAGGCCTGAACATGAGCGGTGACTTCCACGAGAAAGGCATCAACCAGGCCAAGGCCAAGCTGGCTGCGGTGGCCTGAGCGTCAACGAATTCCCAACCCTGACACCTTGTTTGCTCCTTTGGGTGTACCTGCCCGGCCTCGATGGCCGGGTTTTTTTTTGTGTGTGAATCACTCACGCCCATGAAATGCGCAGCCCCCACATTGCGCATGGTTGAACACATCGGTCGCAACCCGCTAAGGTCGCGGCCTTGATTTACGAGAGGCAACCATGGGCTACCTGATAATCGTCGCGCTGATCCAGGCGTTTTCCTTCAGCCTGATCGGCGAGTACCTGGCCGGGCACGTCGACAGCTACTTTGCCGTGCTCGCACGCGTGGTGCTGGCGGGCCTGGTTTTCCTGCCGCTGACCCGCTGGCGCCAGGTCGAGCCGCGCTTCATGCGCTCGATGCTGCTGATCGGTGCGCTGCAGTACGGCATCACCTATGTCTGCCTGTACCTGAGTTTCCGCGTGCTGACCGTACCTGAGGTGCTGCTGTTCACGATCCTCACGCCACTGCACGTGACCCTGATCGAGGATGCGCTGAACCGCCGCTTCAACCCATGGGCCTTGCTCGCTGCCTTGGTCGCGGTCGCAGGGGCGGCGGTGATCCGCTTCGACAGCATCAGTGGCGACTTCTTCATCGGCTTTTTGCTGCTGCAGTTGGCCAACTTCACCTACGCTGCCGGCCAGGTGCTGTACCGCCATCTGGTTGCCCGCCACCCCAGCGACCTGCCGCATTACAAGCGTTTCGGCTACTTCTACCTGGGGGCGTTGATCGTCGTGCTGCCGGCTTTCCTGCTGTTTGGCAACACCCAGCATTTGCCGAGCACCGACGTGCAATGGCTGGTGCTGCTGTTCCTCGGGCTGTGCCCGACAGCGCTGGGCTTGTACTGGTGGAACAAGGGGGCCTGCATGGTGTCCGGCGCTACGCTGGCGGTGATGAACAACCTGCACGTGCCGGTGGGGCTGCTGCTCAACCTGCTGATCTGGAACCAGCACGAGCCATTGGGGCGCTTGCTCATCGGTGGCGCGATCATCCTGGCCTCCGTGTGGCTGAGCCGCCTGGGCAGCCGCACGGATGCACCGCTGGTGCGCAGGGCCTGACATGCACACCATCCTGGTCATCGTCGCGCCGATCTTTGCGTTGATCCTGGTCGGTTATCTTTGCCGCCGGACCAACAAGCTTGGCGACAAGGCTGCGGCCGAGATCAACAAGATGGTGGTCTGGCTGTGCCTGCCGGCCCTGCTGTTCAAGGTCACAGCCACCGCAACCTGGAGCGAGGTATGGCACCCAGGGTTCATCGTGGCCTTTGGCGCAGGGGCGCTGGCGATGTTCGTGGCCACGCTGGCCTGGCGGCTGTTCAGCGGCCACGGGCTGGTCGCGGCCAGCATCGACGGGCTCAGCGCGGGGTATGCCAACACCGGCTATATCGGCATCCCGCTGTGTTTGCTGCTGTTCGGTCAGCCCGGGCTGCAGCCTGCGTTGATTTCTTCGTTGATCGTGGTCTGCCTGGTGTTCGCGATATCGCTGACGCTGATCGAAATTGGCCTACAGGAAGAGAAGCGGATCGGCCGCGCCATGTGGGTAGTGGGCAAGGCGCTGGTGAAGAACCCCTTGGTGATTTCGCCTGTGCTGGGGGCCGCTTGGGCAATGTCCGGTTTGGGGTTGGCGGAACCGGTGATGCATTTTCTCGACATGCTGGCCTTGGCCACCACGCCCTGTGCATTGATTTCGCTGGGGGCGTTTCTGGCAGAGAAACGCAGCGGTGCTCAGGCCAGCCCATGGCCACTGGTTGCGATGAAGCTGGTAGGGCAGCCAGCGCTGACCTGGGTGTTGGCGTTCAAGGTATTCAGCCTGCCGAACATGTGGGCTGCTTCAGCGGTACTGCTGGCGGCGCTGCCGACGGGGACCGGGCCATTCATGCTGGCGGAGTATTACAACCGGGAAGCGGGGCTGATATCGCGGACGATACTGTTGTCGACGGTGGCTTCTTTAGTCACCTTGACCGGGTTGTTGTACCTGCTGGGTTATGCGGGGTGATTTGGGGCTGCTGCGCAGCCCTTTCGCGACACAAGGCCGCTCCTCCTACGGACGCAAACCCCCGGTAGGAGCGGCCTCGTGTCGCGAAAGGGCCGCAAAGCGGCCCCAACAATCTCAAGCCTCGCTCATTTCTTCCAGGCGACGCGGCGCTGGCTCTACCGAAACGCGCCCCGCCAGCCCCACCCGCATGTCATTGCCACTCGGCTGCTGATACAAGCTCAGCCCAAACTCCGGCAACACCGCCAGCAGGTAATCGAAGATATCCCCCTGGATCCGTTCGTACTCGGCCCACACGGTCGTGGTGGTGAAGCAGTAGATCTCCAGCGGCACCCCTTCGGCGCCGGTCTGCATCTGCCGGACCATGCAGGTCATGCCCTGGTGCACGTTGGGGTGGTTCCTCAGGTAAGCCAGGGCAAAGGCGCGGAAGGTGCCGATGTTGGTCAGTTGGCGGCGGTTGGCCGACAGCTCGGCCACCGGTCCCAGGGCTTCGTTCCATTCATGGAGCTCCTGGCGCTTGCCGGCCAGGTAGTCAGCGAGCAGGCGCACTCCGCTCAGGCGCTGTTCTTCTTCGCGGGTCAGAAAACGCACGCCCGCCGCATCGATGAACAGGCTGCGTTTGATCCGCCGGCCGCCCGATTGCTGCATGCCGCGGTAGTTGCGGAACGACTCGCTCATCAGCCGCCAGGTGGGGATCGAGACAATGGTCTTGTCGAAGTTCTGCACCTTCACCGTGTGCAGGGTGATATCGACCACGTCGCCATCGGCGCCGACCTGGGGCATTTCGATCCAGTCGCCGACGTGCAGCATGTCGTTACTGGTGAGCTGCACGCTGGCGACGAACGACAACAGGGTGTCCTTGTACACCAACAGCAATACTGCCGACATCGCACCCAGGCCTGACAGCAGCAACAGGGGTGAACGGTCGATCAGGGTGGCGACGATGACGATGGAGGCGAAAATCCACAGCATCATCTTCGCCAGTTGCACATAGCCCTTGATCGAGCGGGTGCGGGCATGTTCGGTGCGGGCATAGATGTCGAGCAGGCCATCGAGCAGGCACGACAGCGCCAGGGTCATGAACAGCAGGGTAAACGCCAGCGCCATATTGCCAAGGAAGTGCTGGGCGGTATCGGACAGCTCCGGTACCAGTTTCAGCCCGAACTGGATGACCAGCGACGGTGTGGTCTGCGCCAGGCGGTGAAACACCTTGTTGTGGCGCAGGTCGTCGAGCCATTTGAGCGCAGGCTGGCGGGCCAGCAGGCGCGTGCCGTGCAGGATCAGAAAGCGCGCCAGGCGGCCGATCACCAGGGAAACCAGCAGCAGCACGGCCAGGCCGATGGCGGCGTGGAGCATGGGGTGTTGGTCGAGGGTGCCCCACAGGTCGAGGCTGTCGCGCCAGAGTTTTTGCATATCCATGAGCTTGAGTACGGTCTTTGCTTACGAAACGAAGCGCCATTAGAGCGCGGATGGCGACAAAGTTGCCAAAAGAAATTCGGCTCCGGCTGCAGAAAACGTTACCCTATGCAACTGAATTTCCCGCACTTGCCTGAGGTTACCTCCGTGTTCTCCCAATTCGCCCTGCATGAACGCCTGCTTAAAGCCGTGGCCGAGCTTAAATTTGTCGAGCCAACACCGGTGCAGGCCGCGGCCATCCCCTTGGCCCTGCAAGGGCGTGATCTGCGTGTGACCGCGCAGACCGGCAGCGGCAAGACCGCGGCCTTCGTCCTGCCGCTGCTCAACCGCCTGGTCGACCTGAAAGGCGCGCGCGTCGAGATCCGCGCGCTGATCCTGCTGCCGACCCGCGAGCTGGCCCAGCAGACCCTCAAGCAAGTGCAGCTGTTCTCGCAGTTCACCTACATCAAGGCGGGCCTGGTCACCGGCGGTGAGGACTTCAAGGAACAGGCCGCCATGCTGCGCAAGGTGCCGGACGTGCTGATCGGCACCCCGGGCCGCCTGCTCGAGCAGCTCAATGCCGGCAACCTCGACCTGTCCCACGTGCAGGTGATGATCCTCGACGAAGCCGACCGCATGCTCGACATGGGCTTCGCCGAAGACATGGAGCGCCTGTGCAAGGAGTGTGAGAACCGCGAGCAAACCCTGCTGTTCTCGGCCACCACCGGCGGCGCGGCCCTGCGCGACATCATCGGCAAAGTGCTGAAAGACCCTGAGCACCTGATGCTCAACAGTGTTTCGCAGCTGGCGGAAGGCACCCGCCAGCAGGTCATCACCGCTGACCACGACCAGCACAAAGAGGCGATCGTGCAGTGGCTGCTGGCCAACGAAAAATTCGACAAGGCGATCATCTTCACCAACACCCGCGTGCTTGCCGACCGTATCTACGGCCACTTGGTCGCCAAGGACGTAAAAGCGTTCGTGTTGCACGGTGAAAAGGACCAGAAGGACCGCAAGCTGGCCATCGAGCGCTTCAAGCAGGGCAGCTCCAAGGTGCTGGTAGCCACCGACGTGGCGGCCCGTGGCCTGGACATCGACGGCCTGGACCTGGTGATCAACTTCGACATGCCGCGCAGCGGCGACGAGTATGTGCACCGCATTGGCCGTACCGGCCGTGCCGGCGGCGAAGGCCTGGCGATTTCGTTGATCACCCACAATGACTGGAACCTGATGTCCAGCATCGAACGCTACCTCAAGCAGCAGTTCGAGCGCCGTGTGATCAAGGAAGTGAAGGGCACCTACAACGGGCCGAAGAAGGTCAAGGCGTCGGGCAAGGCTGCCGGCACCAAGAAGAAAAAGACCGAGAAGAAAACTGGCGACAAGAAGGCCGTGAAGCGCAAGCCTACCGCCAAGCCGAAGGCCAATGCACCGCTGACCAGCTCCGATGGCCTGGCACCGCTGAAAAAGCGCAAGCCTGCTGCTGAGTAATCAGTCAATGCTGGCCCTATCGCCGGCAAGCCGGCTCCCACAGGTACTCCATCAGCCTCAAGGGCGATGCGATCACTGTGGGAGCTGGCTTGCCGGCGATTGGGTCTTGATGTAATAGATCAATCCGCCTTCTTCTCCGCCTCCTTCAGCTCCTTGATCCGCTTGTCGATCAGCTGACACTTGTCGGGCAAGTCCTTGCTCGCCGTCCCCAGCTCCATCCCCTGGAGCTCATCGTTAATTTCCTTGGCTTTCTGCGGGTTCTGTTCGGTCAGCTGGCTCACCAGCCCGGCCAGTTCTTCACGTTTCTGGGTGGCCTCTTCCGGCGTGCAGGCCCAGGCGGGCAGGGCGCAGAACAGGGCGGTCGCACAGGCGATGCGCAGCAGCGGTTTCATCCTTTATACCTCCGGCGGTGGGGATGCCCGGTGGAGGCGCCTGCATGCCGGTAAGTTCCGCCTCCACGACCGGCGGAAGCCCCTGTGCACCTGGCCTATACCCCTGGGTATATGGACCCCGACTGCCCTCGGCTCTAGTTTGGAGCCACAACCAGAACAACCGAGGAGCAGACCCATGGATCGATTGAAAGGCAAGGTGGCACTGATTACCGGCGGGGCAGGGGGATGTGGCCTGGCAGCGTCGGAGCTGTTTGCCGCCGAGGGCGCCAAGGTGGCGATCCTCGACTTGCCCAGCAGCCAAGGTGAAGCCGTAGCGGCGCGCATCAATGCAACGGGCGGACAAGCCCTGTTCGTCGCGGCAGACGTTTCCGTGGCCGATCAGGTGCACCGCGCCGTCAGCCAGGCCCAGGCGCACTTCGGGCCGATCACGGTGCTGATGAATCACGCAGGCATCATCGCTGCCGGGCCATTTCTGGAGACCAGCGAAGCCGATTGGGACCGTTTGATGAGCGTCAACGTGAAAAGCATGTTCCTGGTGACCAAGGCAGTGCTGCCGGGCATGCTGGCCGCCGGTGGCGGCAGCGTGATCTGCACGTCGTCGATTTCGGCCGTGGTGGGCACGCCGATGGAAGTGCTCTACTGCACCACCAAGGGCGCCTGCCACATGTTCGCGCGTGCTTTGGCCGTGGAATACCGCGACCAGCACATCCGCAGCAACGCCATTTGCCCGGGCTTCATCGGCACCGCCCACGGCCGGCGCGAACTCGACCTGCTGCGCGGCTACGGTGTGGATGCCTCCGACGAAGCCATCAAGACCATGCAGGGCCGGCTTTGCGACCCCGCCGAAGTGGCCGCTGCCGCACTGTTCCTCGCCAGCGACGAGTCGAGCTTCGTCAGTGGCTCGCACCTGTTCGTCGACAACGCCTACACCGCCATGTAACACCCGGCCGGCACCGTGCTGCCGGCCCTACAACAACAAAAGGCTACACCCTTCAATTCTGCCCCCAAGCCAACTCCAACAACACAGAGGCAGCAGATGGAAAACATAGGCACCTACGTCATTTACGTGATCATGGCCTGCGCCGTGGTCGGCGCCATCGCGTCGATCATCAATGCAGAATCAGAACTGGCCAAAGAATTCACCGCTGGCCTGCACAGCATCGGCCCGATCTTCATCCCGGTGGCGGGCATCATGGCCGCCATCCCATACATCTCCAGCTTCATCAGCCAGTTCATTGGCCGGCTGTTCCTGGCCATGGGCGCCGATGCCGGCATCGCCGGGCCGATCTTCATCGCCTCGGACCTGGGCGGTTACCAGCTGGCCCAGGCGCTGTCGCACAGCCCTGAAGGCTGGATTCTCGGCCTGATCACCGGTTTTCAGTGCGGTTCGACGGTGATCTTCGTCATCTCGGTGGGCCTGGTGATGCTCAACAAGGCCGACCACAAGTACATGGCGCTGGGCATCATGGCCGGTTTGCTGAGCATTCCGATCAGCATCGTACTGATTGCCATGGGCATGCAGGCCATGGGCCTTGGCGTGCGCCCGGACATCGCCACCGCAGGCGCGGCGACCCAGGCGCTGCACTTCACCCTGCCGACCTTGCTGCGCAACTTGTCGCCGCTGATCCTGTTCTGCGTGGCGCTGGCGGCGGCCCTGCGGTACTTCCCCAACCTGATGGTGAGCCTGTTCCTCAAGCTGGGGCAATTGATGTACGCGGCGGCGACGCTGGTACTGGTGGCGTCGATCGTCGAGTACTTCACCGGTGCATTCACTGCGCTGTTCGGCGGCTGGGGCTTTGCGCCGATCATCGCTGACAAGGACGACCAGTTCCGGGCGCTGGAAATTGCCGGTTACGTCGGCATCATGCTGTGCGGCGCGTTCCCGATGGTCTACCTGATCAAGCGCTTCCTGTCGCGGCCGATCGAAACGGTGGCCTCCAGGTTTGGCCTGTCGCCGGTGGGCGCTGCCGGCGTGCTCGCTGCTTCGGCGAACATCCTGGCAATGTTCCGCCTGGTGGGCGACATGCCGCCGAAAGACAAGGTGCTGGTGATCGCCTTCGCCGTGTGCGCAGCCTTCACCTTTGGTGACCACCTGGCCTATTCGGCCAACTTCCAGCCCACGTTCATTGGCCCGCTGATCATCGGCAAACTTGCCAGCGGCCTGCTGGGCATGCTCCTGGCCTACTGGCTGGCAGTGCCTAAAGCTGAGGAACTGGGCCGCCAGGAGCAACAGGCGGGGCTGTTGCCGGTCAGCGCACCGCAGCACTGACGGGGCCAGGCATCGTTCAATGCCGTCCGGCGCGTGCCGCAGGGCGGCATGCGTGCCCCTCTTTCCACCCGCACAGGCCGCAGCCATGAACAGCGACCACGCCAACCGCCTGGCCACGGTGATTCGCAGCATCGGCAGCGACGCACTGGGCCCGGCCATCGACACTGCGCTCAAGGGCGTGGTCGATTTCGACATGAGCTGCGCTTACCTGTTTCGCTTCAACCAGCCGGCGCTGTTGGTGCACGATGGCTACAACCAGCGGGTGACCGAGCGTACGCTCAAGGCGTATCTGCGCGGGGGCTATTTGCTCGACCCGTTCTACGTCGCTTGCACCAACAATGCACCACGGCAGCTTGATCGAAGAAATCGGCTTCATCGTCCCTGTGCGCCCACGCACGGCGCTGGTGTTTTCCTTGATGCGCGGCTTGCACAAGGGGGCGTTCGAAACCGATGAAACCCAACGCCTCGCTGCGCTGACGCCGCTGATCGATGCCATTTTCAGCCAGCACCTGCACCTTGCTCATGCCGAAGACCTGGCCGACCCGCAGGACTCGGACAGCCAGTTGGAAGACGCCTTCGTCGATATCCTCCAGGGCCAGTTGACCGAAACCCAGCGGCATGTGGCCAAGCTGATTTTGCAGGGGCACAGCAGCCAGTCGATCTCGCGGGCGCTGGGGATTTCGGAAGGGACGGTCAAGGTGCACCGGCACAACATCTGGCAGCGGTTGGGATTGCCGGGAATGCGGAGTTGTTTCGGTTGTTTATTGGCTATCTCACGAAGCAGCAATGATCTGAAGGCTATGGCCTGTAATGGATCTGTGCGGCTTTTCTATCTCGGCTGTAATCCCTTTCCGAAACTGGCGTTTAACCTCCTGGCCCCATTGATGCTCGAGTGACCTCGTCCTAGTCTCGCGATGAAAGAGGAGGTATCGTATGTACATCTGTAAATACAGGGCGCCCCATGATATTTGAGTGGGACGCAACGAAAAATCAAACCAATATCCGAAAGCACGGCATCGATTTCGCTGATGTGCCCGACATGTTCAACCATCCCATGTTGACCCGACGGGACGACAGCGCACAATACGCTGAGGAGCGCTGGGTAAGCTTGGGATGGCTCAATGCCTTGCTTGGGGTAGTCGTGTACACGGAGAGGCAGGGTGAGGTAATCCGCATCATTTCCGCACGTAAAGCCACCAGATGGGAGGCCAAACACTATGACCAAAGCATCGAAAACTGATTGGAGCCGCCTGGCTCAAATGGACGATAAAGATATTGATACCTCGGATATCCCCGAGTTGGACCAGGCTTTCTTCCAGCAGGCTGAACTGCGTGTCCCGGCGAAGCAGGCAGTAACCATTCGCCTGGACGCTGATGTCCTCACCTGGTTCAAGGATCAGGGGGCGGGTTATCAGACGCGGATTAATCAGTTGCTGCGCCAGTACATGCAAGCCCAGCAGCGCCAGCGCTGAGATCTTTTGGAACGCACCAGACCCGCGACCGGTCCCAAGCTGTGTACCCCATGCGTCCACAGCAAGAGGCCATAGCCATGAGCATTACCTACAACTGGGACCTGATCGAGCGCTTGCTGCACGAAGTGCAGAACGGCGCCGGTCACAGCTTCACACCACGCCCCTATGCCGAGCAGCACGCTGCGGCTCTGGCCGCCGAAGGCCAGCCGGTGGGGGATGTGGACCATCTGAAAACCCGTGCCTGCGAGTACGAGAAGCTGCTATTCGAGCGCGGCTTCGTCGAGAGCCGGCCGCCAGAGGATGGCGGCAATGGAGAGAACTTCGTGCTCACCGAGCGCGGGTCGCGGCTGTTGAGCCTGATCGACAGCAGCATCCCGGGCTTCGAGCACCCGCGCCAGGTACTGGATGACCAGGAAGATGCGCTGGACGAAACCACCTTCGAGCACGTGTCTGCAAAAGCGCAGATCGCTTGAGGTCGTTTTGAGGCTGGCAAGGTCGGCCAAGGAAACCCGATAATCGGTGTTCTTTGAAAACTGCCGAGCCTTGCCCATGCCATCGATCACTCAGGAGGGCCGCCTATGAGCGCGGCCCGCAAGAGCCCCGACGCCTTTGCCTTTCAGGTGATGCTCGGGCTGTGCCTGATCTGGGGTTGCCAGCAGGTCCTGATCAAGTCTGCGGCGGTTGATATTGCGCCGGTGATGCAAGCTGCACTGCGCAACGGCCTTGCGGCGGTGCTGGTCGGCTTGATGATCTGCTGGCGCGGTGGCTGGGGGCAGGTGGGGAGTACCTGGCGTGGCGGGTTGCTGGCCGGCGGTTTGTTTGGCCTGGAGTTCCTGTTCATCGCCGAGGGGCTGAAGCTGACATCGGCGGCGCACATGTCTGTGTTCCTCTATACCGCGCCGGTGTTCACGGCACTTGGGCTACATTTCATGCTGCCCAGCGAGCGGCTGCGCCTGCTGCAGTGGCTGGGCATTCTGTTGGCGTTCGGCGGAATTGCTACTGCGTTTGCCGGGGGCGTGTCGTTCGAAGAAATGGACGGGCGCATGCTGCTCGGCGATGCCTTCGGTGTGCTGGCCGGGTTGGCTTGGGGGGCGACGACCGTGGTGGTACGGGGTTCGCGCTTGTCCGAGGCGCCTGCGACGTTGACCCTCTTCTACCAACTGGCAGTAGGTTTTGTCGGGTTAGTGCTGATCGCCTTGCTCAGCGGGCAGATCGACAAGGTTTCGTGGACGCCCTTGGCGGTCGGCAGCGTGCTGTTCCAGGGCATTGTGGTGTCGTTTGTCAGCTACCTGACGTGGTTCTGGTTGCTGCGTAAGTACTTGGCCTCGAATTTGGCGGTGTTTTCCTTCATTACCCCATTATTTGGGGTGACGTTTGGCGTGCTCTTGCTGGATGAACCGCTGAGCGTGAATTTTGTGCTCGGGGCCGTAATGGTTTTGCTCGGCGTGGTGCTGGTCAGTGCCGAGCCTTGGGTGAAGCAGCAATTGCGCAGGTTTGTGGGATAGGGGTTGCTGTTACTGGCCCTTCGCCGGCAAGCCGGCTCCCACAGGTACCCCACTAAACCTGAGGTCAGTGGGGCATCTGTGAGCTGGCTTGCCGGCGACAGGGCCGGTATTGATCAAGCTTGATCCATCACGCAACCCGCCCTGCAATTTGGCAGTTCTGGTTGTTGCGTGTGCCGGTAAGAACCAATATCCCTGCCAGCGCCAACCCAGCCGCCGCAGTTACCAGCGCCAGCTGCAGGCTCCCGCTGTAATGGTTGCTCAACGCCGCCAGCAACGGCCCGCTCAATTGCCCCAGCGCAAAGCACGCAGTCAACAGCGCGGCATTGCGCTGCGTCGCATGCGGCGCGAGCTCCCGCGAGCGTTGCATCACCAACTGCATGCATGCCAGGAACGGCGTACCGCAGAGCACTACGCCCAAGGCGAGGCCAAGGCCACCGCCCATCAGGCAGGCCAGCACGCCAAGGCCTTGCAGCCACAAGGTCGCGCTCAGCCAGGCCGAAGTGCGGCCGGCGCGTCGCACACTCACCAGCACCACGCCCATCGCCGCCGCCACACCAAACGCTGGCCAGAACAGATCGGCCATCCAGTTGCCCTGGAACTGTTGGTTGGCCATTTGCGAGAGGAACGTGGCCGGCAGGATGTAACCCACGCCATACAAGGCATACACCAGGCCAAGGCGGCCAATGCCAACGCTGCGCGTCGCCCCTTGCTGCGCCGTGCGCGGTACCACGGCGGGTTCCTGAGCGCGAGGCAGCCAGGGGTACACAGCCAGCAGCATGACCAGCGCGGCAACGGCATACACCAGCCATAACGCTGCCGAGCTCATACCGAGCAAGTGAGCGAGCAATGCCAGCAGGCCGGTGACGGCGATGCCCAGGCCGGGCCCGGCGAACACCAGGGCGCCCAGGCGCGGACGGTTGTTGGCGTTGGCCAGTTGCTGGCTGAGGCTGGTGATCATCACCAGCACCCAGGCACTGGCAACACCCGTGCCGAAGCGCAGCAGCAGGTGGCTCCAGAACCCGTCCGCAGCCCAGGACGCCAGGGTCAGCACTGCGCAAAGCCACAGGCCGCCATGCAGGCGCAGCCTGACCTGGGCGGGGGTGCGGGCGAACATGGCGTCTGCCGCGCCAATGAAATAACCCAGGTAGTTGGCCGCCGCGACCAGGCCGGCGGCGGTCAGGTCGAACTGGCCTTCGGCGATCAGTTGCGGCAGTTGTGGGGTGAGAGCGAAGCGGCCGATGCCCATGGCCATCATCAGGGCTACGGCGCTGGCCAGCAGTTGTACGAACGGCGACATGAGGACACTCCTGCGCGGGTGTAAACGATGGATGGCAGGTTAGGGCGCTTTTGTTTTCAATAAAATTGAATAATGATGATCAAGTTGTTCTGTTTTGGAGAATATCATGGAGTTCAGCCAGCTGCGTATCTTCCAGGCGGTCGCAGAGGAAGGTTCCATCACTCGCGCCGCCGAGCGCCTGCACCGGGTGCCGTCGAACCTGTCCACGCGCTTGCGCCAGCTTGAAGAGCAACTGGGCGTGGAGCTGTTCTTGCGTGAACGCCAGCGTCTGCAGTTGTCACCCGCTGGCAAGGTGCTGCTGGATTACGCCAACCGCCTGGCGGCGCTGCGTGACGAAGCCATGGCGGCGGTACAGGGCGGGCAGCCGGCCGGCGACTTCGTCCTGGGCACCATGTACAGCACGGCGGCCATTCACCTGCCAGTGCTGTTGGCGCGCTACCATCAGGCCTATCCTGCCGTTAACTTGCAGGTGCAGGCTGCCCCCAGTGGCGAATTGCTCGAGGGGTTGCTCAGCCACCGCCTGGACGCCGCACTGGTGGACGGGCCTCCGAGCCTGGCGGGGCTCGATGGCGTGCCCTTGTGCGAAGAAGAACTGGTACTGATCACCAGCCCTGAACACCCAACAGTGCACAGCGCCAGGGATGTGGCGGGCAAGGCGGTGTTCACCTTCCGCCAGGGCTGTTCCTACCGGATGCGCCTGGAGGCGTGGTATGCCCATGCACATACGCCCATGGGGCGGGTAATGGAGATCGAGTCTTACCAGAGCATGCTGGCCTGTGTGATAGCCGGCGCGGGCGTGGCGCTGATGGCGCAATCGATGCTCGACAGCCTGCCGGGGCGTGACCGCGTGCGGGTCCATCGCCTGCAGGCGCCGTTCGATCAGGCGGTGACCTGGCTGATGTGGCGGCAGGGGATGCGAGGGGCGAATTTGCAGGCGTGGGTCGATTTGCAACAAAGCGAAACGATTAACCAGCCGTCGGAATCCACCGTTTCCGCTTGATCCGCGTCAAACTTGCCCCTATCTGTAAGTACAAGGGCATGCGTAATACAGGACATCGGGCTATGATCTGTATGAAACATCGCAGGATTGATTGACCGAGAGGCTGACCCGTCAAGGGGGCACTATGAAAAACCAAATGTTCAACTGGCTCCACGACTTGGCTGTCGCCCTGGGGCTGATACCACCACCCTTGCAGCCGGTGCCTATCCCGACTGATGAAGAGCAGCGCAGGCGCCAGCCGCGTCGTCGTTGAAACCAACAAAAGCCGCGATATCAGAGATGATGCCGTGGCTTTTTTGTTGGTTGTTTTCGGGGCGTTGTGCATGCGGTCGAGCGCATGCCTGGGTTGCGCCGGCACCTTTGGGATCGAGCGCTGCCTGGGCGACGCTCGATCTTACCCTCAAGCCAGCTTCACCACCCCTACCGGTTTACGCGACAGCAGGCTGACCAGCACGAAACTCACCAGGCCAACCGCCAGGCTGTAGTAGATCGGCGTATTGGCGTCCAGCCCGTCCTTGAACATGAACCACAGCGCCGTGGCAAAGCCCAGCGACATGCTGGCGATGGCCCCTGCAGTGGTTGCACGTTTCCAGAAGATAGCCCCGATCAGCGGGATCAGCATGCCGCCGACCAGCAGGTTGTAGGCCAGCGTCAGTGCGCTGATCACATCGTTCACCGCCAGGGCGATGCCCAACACCACCAAGCCGGTGAGCAGGGTGAACAGGCGGCTGACACCCAGGCTCGACTGCTTGCCGCCACGCAGTTTTGGCAGCAGGTCTTCGGTAATGGTGGTCGAGGCGGCCAGCAGGCCGGCGCTGGCGGTCGACATCATCGCTGCCAGGGCAGCGGCCATCAGCAGGCCACGGATACCATCAGGCAACTGGCTCTTGATCATCTCGGCGAACGCGTTGTTCGGGTTGGCCAGGTCCGGCATCAGCACATGCGCGGCCATGCCGATCAGGGCGCAGGCCAGGCCATATAGCACGCAGTACAGGCCTGCAGTCGTGCCGGCGCGTTGGCAGACCTTCTCATCACGGGCGGTGAACACCCGCTGCCAGATGTCCTGACCGATCAGGATGCCGAAGAAGTAGATCAGGAAGTAGGTGATGATGGTGTCCCAGCCGATGGTGGTCCAGGCGAAGCTGGCCGCCGGCAGCTTGGCTACCAGGGTGTCCCAGCCACCGGCGTTGTACAGGCACACCGGCAGCAGGATGAACATCAGGCCCACGGTCTTGATCACGAACTGGACGATATCGGTCAGGGTCAACGACCACATGCCGCCGATGGTCGAATAGACCACCACCACACCGCCGCCGAGCAGCAGCGACATCCAGAACGGCAAGTCCAGCAACACCTGCAGGACAGTCGCCATGGCCAGGGTCGAGGTGACGCCGATCATCAGCGCATAGGCCAGCATGATTGCCGCACTGGCCTGGCGCGCCATGGGGTTGTAGCGACGTTCCAGTACCTGGGTCACGGTGAAGATCTTCAGGCGCAGCAGCGGTTTGGCGAGGAACAGGTTGAGGGCGATGATGCCCAGGCCCAAGGCTGCGCACAGCCAGAAGCCGGAGATGCCGTGCACATAGCCAAGGCGCACGGTGCCGACGGTGGAGGCGCCACCGAGCACGGTGGTGGCCATGGTGCCCATGTACAAGGTCGGGCCCAGGTTGCGCCCTGCCACCAGATAGTCTTCGTGGGTTTTTGCGCGCCGCATGCCATACCAGCCCAGCCCGAGCATGCCGGCGGTATAGATCATTACAACAATGATGTCCAAGGCCATTGGGGGTCTCCCGATTATCTTTATTATGGCGAGATCGACCGCTCAGGCGGGTTCACGGCGCCTGGCGGTCTTGTCTTGTGTTGGCGGGCCTCTGTGGCCCTCCCTCATGGCTCCTGCCGGGGTGCAGCAAGTTTCAGCGGCGCACGACGCCGGGCAGCACGCAGAGCATTTCGAACAGCAGGTTGGCACCGAGCAGCGAGGTGTTGCCGGTGGTGTCGTAAGGCGGGGAGACTTCGACAAGGTCACAGCCGATCAGGTCCAGGCCGTGGCAGCCGCGAATGATCTCCATCGCCTGGATGGTGGTCAAGCCGCCGATTTCCGGGGTGCCGGTGCCCGGGGCCCAGGCCGGGTCGATACCGTCGATGTCGAACGACAGGTACACCGGGCCGCCGCCGACTTTTTCGCGCACTTCGGCCATCAGCGGTTCCAGTGACTTGTGCCAGCACTCTTCGGCCTGCACCACGCGAAAGCCCTGGCGGCGGCTCCAGTTGAAGTCGTCGGCGGTGTAGCCCTGGGCGCGCAGGCCGATCTGGACCACGCGGTCGCAATCGAGCAGGCCCTCTTCCACCGCGCGGCGGAAGGTGGTGCCGTGGGCGATTTTCTCACCGAACATGTGATCGTTGACGTCGGCGTGGGCGTCGATGTGCACCAGGCCGATCTTGCCGTGCTTCTTGTGCAGGGCGCGCAGGATCGGCAGGGTGATGGTGTGGTCGCCACCCAGCGTCATCGGGATGACATTGTGCTCGACAATCTCGTCGTAGGCTTCTTCGATGATGCGCACGGCGTCGAGCAGGTTGAAGGTGTTGATCGCCACGTCACCGATGTCGGCCACCGACAGCGAGTCGAACGGGGCGGCACCGGTGGCCATGTTGTACGGGCGGATCATCACCGATTCGGCGCGGATCTGCCGTGGGCCGAAGCGGGTGCCGGAGCGCAGCGAGGTGCCGATGTCCAGCGGCACGCCGATGAACGCGGCGTCCAGGCCTTCGGCGCTTTGCAGGTGGGGGAGACGGAGCATGGTGGCGATGCCGCCGAAACGCGGCATTTCGTTGCCGCCCAGTGGTTGATGGAGAACTTTGTCCACGGTGGGCCTCATCAGTCGGTCGATTGTTTTGTTTGTTCGAACCTGTGCCGCCGCGCGCCTTGAAATGTGGTTATGCCGGCGGGCAGGGACATTTCGGCCAAGTCTGCTCAAGGTAGTGCGTGGGAAAAATCGCTACCGGCAAATACTTACTTCAGGAATTTCTGAACTAAACGCCAGCGCAGCGGTTAGACTGCGCGCAAATGACACAGCGGAACCGTTGCACCATGGCCTCGACCTTGCCCGACCTGAAACTGCTGCGCATCTTTGTCAGCGTGGTGCGCCACCAAGGCTTCGCCAATGCCCAGCGCGATCTCAACCTGTCGACCTCGGCCATCAGTACCTACATGAGCCAGCTCGAAGGCGCCTTGGGCATCGTGCTGTGCCACCGCGGGCGTGGCGGTTTCAGCCTGACCAGCAAGGGCGAGCTGTTCCATCAGGAGACCTTGCGCCTGCTGGCGGAGCTCGATGGCTTCGAGCAATACGCCGCAGCGCTCAAGGGTGAGCTGCGCGGTACGCTCAACCTCGGGGTGATCGACTCGACCGTGGGCGACCGCGCGCTGCCGTTGGCTGAAGCGATCGGAGCCTACAGCCAGGAGCACCCTGCGGTGCACCTGCACCTTTCGGTATCCAGCCCCTATGAGCTGCAGCTTGGCGTGCAGGACAACCGCCTGGACCTGGCCATCGGGGCGTTCTCCTCGCGCATGAGTGGCCTGGTTTACCAGCCGCTGTACCGCGAGCAGCATTGGTTGTACTGCAGCAGCCGCCACCCGCTGTTCGCCGAGCGGCGTATCCCCGAACCGGTGGTGACCCAACAGCGCATGGTCGGGCGCGGTTACTGGAGCCAGGCGGAGTTGGCCCGGCATGGCTTCAAACACAGCGCGGCGACCGTCGAAAGCATGGAGGCGCAGCTCATTCTGATCCTGTCAGGTGCCTATATCGGCTACCTGCCCGAGCACTATGCCCAGGCTTGGGTCGACAAGGGCGACCTGCGCGTATTGTCTCCGGCCACTTTCGGCTATCAGGCGCCATTTTCGCTGATAATCCGCCGCGGTCGCAGCCGTGAACCCTTGATTCAGACCTTCCGTGACCTGCTCAAAAGCCAGCTCAATGTTGGCTGATGAACAGGACGTTTTGGTCATTCCGTCGGCATGAATAAATTTCCTACAAACCTGACTACTACGCTGATGGCGTTCTGCTAAACCTCTACTTGCTTTGATGATTTTCCCCTTCATCTACACAAGCAAGGACCGCCCAGATGCGCATGAATTTGCCCGTCACTGAGCATGAAAGAACGTTTTCCAGCGACCAGCGGCTGATCTCTACCACCGACCTGAACAGCCGCATCACCTACTGCAACGACGCGTTCGTGGCCATCAGCGGGTTCACCTACGACGAGCTGGTGGGCCAGACCCACAACCTGGTGCGTCACCCCGACATGCCACCGACGGTTTTCGGGCATATGTGGGACACCATCAAACAAGGCAAACCCTGGATGGGCGTGGTGAAGAATCGCGCCAAGAACGGTGATTTCTACTGGGTGAGTGCTTATGTCACCGCCATTTATGAAAACGGCCGCATCAGCGGCTACGAGTCGGTGCGGTCGGTGCCCAGCCGTGAGCAGATCCGCCGCGCAGAACGGCTGTATGCGCGTCTGCGCGCCGGTCGCCCGGCTGTAGCCTGGGCCGCGCGGCTGGGGCGTGGCGTTGGTGATGGCTGGCCGCTGATAGGCGCAGGCCTGTTGTCGGCCGCCGGCTACCTTTGGTTACCACCCTATGCAGCGCTGGGCGTGCTGATGGCCAGTATGCTGTTGGCCTGGTACCTGATCGAACAACGGCATAACCAGGCGATCCGCCGCACACTGGCCGAACATCCCAAGGCCTTCACCAGCCCGCTGGTTGCGCTGACGTACAGTGACAATCCGGGCCTGCACGGCCAGCTCGACCTGGCGATCATCAGCGAGGAAGCGAGGCTGCAAACCGCCCTGACACGCCTGGTGGACGCCGGCGTCGGCGTGAAGTCGCGGGCCGCCCAGTCAGCCGACCTGTCCGATGCCCAGGCGCAGATGCTCGACCGCCAACGCAGTGAGACCGATCAGTCGGCCACCGCCATTGCGCAAATGGCGGCGACCATTCAGGAAGTCACGCATAACGTGCAAAGCACCGCGCATGCTGCGGGCGATGCCGATCAGTTGGCGCAGCAGGGCAGCGAACTGGCCCGGCAGAGCCTCAAGGCGATGGGCAGCATGAGTGAGGCGGTCAGCGACATCGGCCAGGCGGTCAACGCCCTGGCTGAGCAGACCCAGTCGATCGGCAGCGTGGTCGACACCATCACCTCGATTGCCGAACAGACCAATTTGCTGGCGCTCAATGCCGCGATCGAGGCGGCGCGCGCGGGTGAGCAGGGCAGGGGCTTTGCCGTGGTGGCCGATGAGGTGCGCTCGCTGGCCCAGCGCACGCGTACCTCGACCGAGGAAATCCACCAGATCATTGCCTCCCTGCGCACTGGCGCCGAGCGAGCGGTAAGCACGGCCAGCCGCGGTGAGCAGATCTCACGGGACAGCGTGCACAGTGTCGAGGCGGTGCAGTCGGCGCTGGCCGGGATTGCCCAGGCGGTCAGCCGCATCACCGGCATGAGCCAGCAGATGGCGACGGCGTCGGAGCAGCAGAGCCACGTGGTCGAAGACATCAACCAGCAGATCGTGCGCATCGCCCAGTTGTGTGACCAGACGGCAGGGCAGGCCAAGCAGGGGGCTGAAATCAGCCAGGACCTGGAGCGAATGGCCGAGTATCTGCACAGCCTGGCAGAGCGCTTCAACCGCTGATTTACCGCCTCTCCCACATGGATGTGGGGCTTTTCCTCAGGGCTGTGGCACACTGCGCCCGGTAAGGAGAAACCGATGTCCAGACCCCGCTGCGAGCGCTGCCTGCGCCCGCTCGATCACTGCCTTTGCCCACTGATCCCCTCGCTCGACAGCCGCACCCGCGTGGTCCTGCTGCAGCACCCCAGTGAAACCTCGCACGCCCTGAATACCGCACGCCTGGCTGCCCTTGGCCTGGTCAATGCCGAGTTGCGCGTGGGCGAGGTGTTTGAAGACCTGGGTGATTTGCTGGATGCACCTGAGTATCGGCCGGTGCTGTTGTTTCCAGGTGAGCAGGCCCAAGTGCTTGCAGCCTACGGCGATACAGGCGACAGGCCGCTCATGCTGATAGTCCCCGATGGCACCTGGCGCAAGGCTCGCAAGCTTTTGTACCTCAATCCGCTGCTCGAAGCGTTGCCCAGGGTGACGCTGGCGCAGGTGGCGCCCTCGCGCTACCGCGTGCGCAAGGCGCCGGAGCCGGGAGCGGTGTCGACCATAGAGGCGGTGG
>NZ_MOMO01000030.1:0-18734 GCF_009933855.1 Pseudomonas sp. SG-MS2
CAGCATTGGCAAAGCTTGCTGGATGAGCTTGACCTGGCCCGCCGTCAACGGCATTTGCTGACTTACCGCGCGCTGATCGAGCGTTTGCAATTGCCCAGCCCGGCCATGCAGACGCTGACTGCAGCGCTTGAATACCTGGCGGTGCTCGATGCCCGTGCCGAGCAGCCGCTGCGCAGCTCGCTGGTGATCAGCCAGGGCGCCAGCCGCCTGCCGCGTACCGGCTTCTTCGAATGTGTGGAGCGCCTTGGGCGCTTCTCCGGGCCGGTCGACGGCATGGAGGCTGCGTCGTGGCATGCTTCGGAAGTTGTGCGGGTATTCGAGTACGCCTACCCGGAGATTGCCTGACAGGCCGATAGACCTGCCCCGCCAAGCTCCCACCAACGCCACACACCGAAAACACAAGGGGCCGGGCACTTACGTGCCCGGCCCCTTGTGTTTCACATCAGCGCTGACTGATTACTGCTTGGCCACCTTGGTGCTGGCACTCAGGTAGTCGATCAGGATGCGACCGGTCTCGGACAGGTAAGCGTCGTCTTCGGGCTTGGTGTTTTCATCCTTGGTCGGCAGGGCGTCCTCGTCCTCTTTCTTCAGTTCCTTCAGCGGCTCTTCACCCTTGGCCTTGCGGCGGATGTTTTCCAGCGCCAGCTGTTTGGCCTCGATCTCATCGTGGCGGGCACGGCGGTCCTGCTCGTTGAGGCTGACGGTTTTCTCGTTCATCAGCTTCTGGGTCAGTGCCAGGCGGTCACGGATATAGGTGAACTCCGCGTCCTTGTCGCTGCGCGCTTCATGCTGGGCCTTGAGCTGCGCCAGGAAGGGCTTGAACGGGTCGGCCGCCGGCTTGACCACCGGGCGGATGGTGTCCCACGGCATGGCCTCGGGCAGGGCGCTTTCACCGATTTCCTTGGTGTCGATGATCGACGGGTAGTCGATGTCTGGCAGCACGCCCTGATGCTGGGTGCTCTGCCCGGACACCCGGTAGAACTTGGCCAGGGTCAGTTTCAGCTCGCCATGGTTGAGCGGCTGGATGGTTTGCACGGTGCCCTTGCCGAAGGTCTGGCCGCCGATGATCAAGGCGCGGTGGTAATCCTGCATGGCGCCGGCGAAGATTTCCGAGGCCGAGGCCGAGAGGCGGTTGACCAGCAGCACCAAGGGGCCTTTGTAGAAGGCGCCAGGGTTTTCGTCTTCTAGCACGTCAACCCGGCCATCGCTGTTGCGAACCAGCACCGTGGGGCCTTTCTCGATGAACAGGCTGGTCAGCTCGGTGGCTTCTTGCAGGGAACCGCCGCCGTTGTTGCGCAGGTCGATGACCACGCCGTCGACTTTTTCCTTTTGCAGTTCGGTGAGCAGCTTTTTCACGTCGCGCGTGGTGCTCTTGTACTCAGGGTCCCCGGCTCGGTAAGCCTTGAAGTCCAGGTAGAAGGCCGGGATTTCAATGATGCCCAGCTTGTAGTCACGGCCAGCCTGCTTGAGCTTGAGCACCGACTTCTTGGCCGCCTGCTCTTCAAGCTTGACCGCCTCGCGGGTGATCGACACCACTTTGCTGGTCTGGTCGCTCGGGGCATTGCTGGCCGGGATGATTTCCAGGCGCACAACCGAGCCTTTCGGGCCACGGATCAGCTTGACCACTTCGTCCAGGCGCCAGCCGACCACGTCGACCATTTCCTTGTTGCCCTGGGCGACGCCGATGATCTTGTCGGCCGGGGCCACCTGCTTGGTCTTGGCCGCAGGGCCGGCAGGTACCAGGCGCACGATCTTGACCTGGTCGTTGTCGCTCTGCAGCACCGCGCCGATGCCTTCGAGCGACAGGCTCATGTTGATGTCGAAGTTTTCGGCGTTGTCCGGCGACAGGTAGTTGGTGTGCGGGTCGTAGGACTGGGCGAAGGTATTGATGTAGGCCTGGAAGATGTCTTCGGCACGGGTCTGGTCCAGGCGCGACAGCTGGTTCTTGTATCGCTTGGTCAGGGTTTCCTGGATCTGCTTGGGCTCTTTGCCGGCGATCTTCTGGCGCAGCACCTCGTCCTTGACGCGCTTGCGCCACAGGTCGTCCAGCTCGGCCTGGTTCTTCAGCCACGGGGCGTCCTTGCGGTCGATCAGCAAGGTTTCCTTGGCGGTGAAGTCCATCTTGTCGACGCCCTTGTTCAGCTCGGCCAGGGCGAAGTCCAGGCGTTGCTTGACGCGGTCCAGGTAGCGCTTGTAGATGGTGAAGCCCGGGTCGAGGTTGCCGCTTTTGAGGAAGTCGTCGAACTGCCTCTTCCACTTGTCGAACTCGGCGATGTCGGCCGCAGTGAAGTAGCTGCGCGCAGGGTCGAGCAGCTTGATATAGCTGTCGTAGATGATCACCGAGCGGGCGTCATCGAGCGGCGGCTTGCTGTAATGGTGGCGTTTGAGCAACTCAACCACGTTGAGGCTGGCGACGATTTCGTCACGGTCCGGCTGCAGGCTGTCCCATTTGTTGGCGGCCGCCGCATTGCCGCCGAGCGTGAGGCTGCCCAGGCCGATCATCAGGGCCAGGGCGGTGCTTGGGAGGAAATGCTTCATGCTGATTCGACGTGGAGGCAATTGATCACGCATAGTAGGCCGTCTTTTCCGTTGCCGGTTCCATGGAGCCGGACAAATACTGCAAAAAGCCAGGGGCGTGGATACCCCAGGCTCAGTCATGTCAATCAACTATGGAGGCACTGTGAAGGCATTGCAAGGCGAAGACGGACATGTGGAGTGGGTCGAGGCCGAGCGCCCGGCCCTGGATGCCGGCCAGGTACGCATCCGCGTGGCTGCGGCGGGCCTGAACCGGGCCGATCTGTTGCAGATGAAGGGCCTTTATCCGCCACCACCCGGTGCCAGCCCGTACATGGGCCTGGAATGCGCCGGGGTAGTGGAAGAAGTGGGGCCAGGCGCCGACTGGCGGGTAGGCGACCGGGTGTGCGCGCTGCTGGCCAGCGGGGCCATGGCCGAGGAAGTGGTGGTCGATGCCCGCCATGTGCTGCCGGTCCCCGAGGGCCTGAGCCTGCACGAGGCAGCAGCGCTGCCCGAGGTCTACGCCACCGCGTGGCTGAACATTTTCCAGCTCGGTGCGGTGAAGGCCGGCGAGAAGGTGCTGGTACACGCCGGTGCCAGCGGTGTCGGCTCGGCAGCCATTCAGTTGTGCAAGGCGTTCGGCAACCCGGTATACGTCAGCGTTGGCTCGCAGGACCGCCTGGCGTACTGCCAGGCCCTGGGCGCGACGGGCGGAGTGGTGCGCAACGAAAACCTGGAAGCGCTGGAGGGCATGGGCCCGTTCGACGTGATTCTCGACCCGGTGGGTGCCAGTTACGGGCAGCTCAACCTCAAGTTGCTGGCACGCGATGGGCGCTGGGTGATCATCGGCCTGATGGGCGGGCGCACGGTTGAACTGGACCTGGCGCAGGTGCTGGGCAAGCGCCTGGAAATCACCGGTTCCACCTTGCGCAACCGTGATGACGGGTTCAAGGCCGAGCTGCTGCGTGAGCTGCAGCAGCAGGTGTGGCCGCTGTTCACCGAAAAGCGCTTGTCGCCACAGCTGGTGGACACCTACCCGGTCGAATTCGCCCAGGCAGCGTATGCCGAGCTTGAGAGCAATCAGGTGTCGGGCAAGCTGGTGATGGTGATCGACGCTAGCCTGGCGTGAGATTGCCGGGGCTGCCTTGCAGCCCATCGCGACACAAGGCCGCACCTACAGGGCGGCCTTGTGTCGCGAAAGGGGCGCAAAGCGCCCCCCATGGCCGTCAAGCCCAGCTCAGTATCGGCCAGCCATTCTTTTCGGCATGCTCGCGCAACACCGCATCCGGGTTCACCACATGCGGATGATCCACCTTGAGCAATAACGGCAGGTCGTTGCGCGAATCGGAATAGAAACTCGCCCCCTCCAGGTTTTCCTGCTCCTGGTCCAGCCACTCCAGCAAGCGGGTGATCTTGCCCTCCCGGTAAGTCAGCACCCCATGGGTCTTCCCGGTATACACCCCGTTCACAGCCTCAAGCTCGATCGCCAGGTACTCGTCCACCCCTAACCGCGCCGCAATCGGCCCGACCAGGTGAGTGCCCGAGGCGGAAATGATCAGGATGCGGTCGCCACGCTTGCGATGCTCGGCGATGCAGCGGCAGGCATCACCGAAAATGATCGGCTCGATGACATCCTCCACCCATGGCTCCACCAGGTGCTCGACCTCTTCCAGCGTACGCCCGGCAATCGGCTCCAGGCTGAAGGCCATGTACTCTTCCATCTGCAGGTGGCCTTTGCCGTAGGCCTCCATCAGGGCATGGTCGCGGCGCAGGAACTCCTTGCCGTCGACCCAGCCCAGCCGCGCCATTTGCTCGCTCCACAGCGACGCGCAGTCGCCATGGATCAGGGTTTCATCCAGATCGAAAATTGCCAGTGCCATGCGTTGAATCTCCTTAGGCCACTTCCCGTAGCGCCGTGGGGTCGATCGACAAGGATACCCGCTGGCCGTCCGCGTGCAGGTCGGCCGATGAGCGATTGAGCACATCCACCACCAGCTCCACGTCACGAACCCGTACCCGGTAGCGGATCACATTGCCCAGCAGGCTGTGGCTGCGCACTTCGCCGTCCAGTTCGCCATCGCGGCTCAAGGTGATCGACTCGGGGCGAATCGCCAGGCGGCTGGCCACCGGGCGTTGCAGCAGGCGGCTGGCACTGTCCGGGTCGAGCAGGTTGTAGTTGCCGATGAAGCCGGCGGCAAACAGGTCCACCGGGGCCGTGTACAGGGTTTCGGCGTCGCCGCTCTGCACGATGCGCCCCTGGTTCATCAGGAAGATGCGATCAGACATCGTCAGCGCTTCTTCCTGGTCATGGGTAACGAAGATGGTGGTCAGCCCCAGTTCGCGCTGGATGGCGCGGATCTGCTCGCGCAGGTGCTTGCGAATACGCGCATCCAGCGCCGACAGCGGCTCGTCGAGCAGCAGCAGGCGTGGCCGGGTGACCAGCGAGCGGGCCAGGGCCACCCGCTGGCACTGGCCACCGGACAGCTGGTGCGGGTAACGCCCGGCAAAACTGCCCAGTTCCACCAGTTCCAGCGCCTCGCGCACACGTACTTGAGTGTCACTGGCCTTGACCTTCTGCATGCGCAGGCCAAAGGCGACATTCTGCTCCACGGTCATGTTGGGGAATAGCGCATAGCTCTGGAACACCATGCCGATGCCGCGCTTTTGCGGGCTCAGCGGCACGATGTCCTGGCCGTCGAGCAGGATCTGCCCGCCGTCCACCGGGGTCAGCCCGGCGATGCAGCGCAGCAGGGTGGACTTGCCGCAGCCGGAAGGGCCCAGCAGGGTGACGAACTCGCCGCGTTCGATCTGGCAGTCGATGTTTTCGAACACCGGGGTGCCGCCATAGCGTTTGTGCAGTTTCTGTACGCTGACGAAGCTCATGTCAGGTCTTGTCCTTGTTCAGGCGGTTGGCGACCCAGGTCAGTACCAGCACGAAGGCGAAGTACGAGATCACCAGCGCGCTGTTGAAGTGGCCGCTGCTGTTGCGCATGTTGTTCAGGTACACCTGCAGGGTCTCGTAGCGCGTGCCGACCAGCAGGTTGGCGAACACGAATTCGCCGAACAGGAACGAGAACGACAGCAGCAGCGCCACCATCAGGCCTTTGCGCAGGTTGGGCAGCACCACCAGGAACGCCGCCTGCCAGGTGCTGGCGCCGAGCAGCTGGGCGGCATCCATCAGGTCGCGCAGGTTGATCGCCTGCAAGTTGTTGGTGATCGCCCGGTACATGAACGGCAGGGAGATGGTGAAGTAGCAGCCGATCAGGATCCACGGCGTGCCGACCATGGCCATCGGCCCGCTGCCGTACAGCTGCAGCAGGCCCACCGAGGACACCACCGGCGGCACCGCGAACGGCAGCAGGATGAGGATGTTCATCAGTGCGTCGAGCCTGGGGAAGTGGTAGTGCACCACGAACAGCAGTGGCAGGATCAGCACCACCGACAGCAGCAGCGCGCCCACGCACACCAGCAGCGACTGGCCGAAGGCCGCCAGAAAGCGCGGCTCGCCCCACAGCGCCACGTACCACTTGAAGGTCAGGCCGCTGGGCAGCAGGCTGGCTGACCAGCTGGTGGCCAGCGAGTAGAGCAGGGTGCCGGCCAGTGGTAGCAGCAGAATGAGAAACAGCAGGTACACCACGGCGCGGTGATAGAGGCTGCCGGCGCTCGGCCTGGTTGAGCGGTTAGCGTGCATGGTAGCTCCGTTTCAGCAGCCATTGATGGACGACCGTGACCACCGTCATCAAGCCCACCAGCACCATGGCCAGCGCGCTGGCCAGGTTGGGGTCCAGGCTGATGTCACCGGCCACCAGGCCGGCGATGCGGATCGGCAGCACGTTGAAGTTGCCGGTGGTCAGCGCATACACCGTGGCATACGCGCCCAGGGCATTGGCCAGCAGAATGACGAAGGTACCGAGCAGGGCCGGGGCCAGCACTGGCAGGCCGATGTGCCGCCAGTATTGCCAGTGGCTGGCGCCCAGCAACGCGGCCGATTCGCGCCAGTCTTCGCGCAGGGCATCGAAGGCCGGGTAGAGCAGCAGTACGCCCAGGGGGATCTGGAAGTAGGTGTAGACCAGGATCAGGCCGCTTTTGGAGTAGATGCTGAAGTCTTCCAGCAGGCCAACCTGCTTGAGCAGCAGGGTCAGCGCCCCGTTGAAACCGAGCAGGATGATGAACGCGAAGGCCAGCGGCACGCCGGCGAAATTGCTGGTCATGTTGGCGAAGGCGCTGACGAAGTCGCGCAGGCGCGAATCCACCTGGCGCAGCGAGTAAGCACCGAGGGTGGCGATGATGATGCCGAACAGGCTCGACCAGAAGCTGATTTCCAGGCTGCGTTGCAGCGCCTGCAGGTAGAACTTCGAGGCGAACACCTTGCTGAAGTTGGCCAGCCCCCAGCCCGCTTCCGACTGCACGCTGTTGATGGCCACCCAAGCCAGCGGGGCGATCTGGAAGATGACGAAGAACACAGCGAACGGCAGCAGGCAGAGCAGGGCCAGGTAGCGCCCGCGGGCGCCGGCATTCACTTGAGCAGCTCCCGGCAGACGGTCTTGTCGTGGGCAACGCCCAGCAACTCGCAGATGGTGCCACACAGCTCGGTTTGCAGCGGCTTGGCGGCCGGGTCGAGGCTGAAGGCGTCGCCAAACACGAACAGCGGCACTTCGCGCTCTTCGGCCAGCAGGCCGTTGTGCGAGCGGTCGTTGTTCATGCCGTGGTCGGCGGTGACCAGTACCTGGTAGCCCTCTTCGAGCCAGTGCGGCAGGTAGTCGGCCAAGAGGATGTCGGCGCTGCGCGCAGCGTTGCGGTACTGGCTGCTGTCCAGGCCGTGGCGGTGGCCGGTGTCGTCGATGCTCATCGGGTGCACCAGCAAAAAGTTCGGCGCATGGCGGCGGCGCAGGTACTCGGCGTCGGCCAGCAGGTGCGAGTCAGGGTAGCGGTCGTCCCAATAGAACAGGCCATGCTGGATCGGCAGCTTCGGCGCGTGGGTATGGCGGTCGCGCTGCGGGTCGAAGGGCGAGCGGTTGTACAACTCGCTCATCCAGTGATAAGCCGCCGCAGCAGTGCCCAGGTTGGCCTCGCGGGCGTAGTGGAACACGCTGCGCTGGTTGGACAGGCGGTTGACGTTGTTGTGCACGATGCCGCTGTCGATTGGCGCCACGCCGGTGAGGATGCACTCGTACAGCGGCCGGGACAGCGACGGCAGCTCGCATTCCACACGGTACAGCGCGGCACGGTCGGCTTCGACGTAAGCGTGCAGGTGGCCCATGGCGTGATGGGCCACCTGGTGGTTGAGGCCGTCGAGCAGGACCAGGATGACATTGTGTTGCATGGTGGCTCCCAGTGGAGCTGCAAGCTTCAAGCTACAAGCTGCAAGAACGAGCCGGCATGTCGATCACCTGCTTGCACTTGTAGCTTGCAGCTTGCAGCTTGCAGCTTGAAGCTTCTTCATTCCATCTCGATGATGACTTGCTCCTGCCACATCTGCGGCAGCTTTTTCGAGGTCGCTTCCCACACTTCGGGTTTCTTGATCGGCTGCGCAGCGCCGTACTGCTCGTTAGGCAGCAGCTTGGCCTGCACGTCCGCGGGCAGTTTCAGGTGCTCGGCGCGGATCGGCCGGGCATGCCCCTTGGCCAGGTTGATCTGCCCGGCATCGCTGAAGATGTACTCACGCGCAAGCTTGGCTGCATTGGGGTTTTTGGCGTACTTGTTGATGATGGTGGTGTAGCCGGAGATGACCGACCCGTCCGAGGGGATCAGCACTTCGAAGCGTTTCGGGTCGATCTGGTCGCGGTAGCTCAGGCCGTTGAAGTCCCACACCACGCCCACTTCGACCTCGCCTTTCTCCAGGGTCTGGATGGTCGGGTTGGCCAGCGACAGGCGCTTCTGCTGGGCCAGCTTGGTGAACAGCTGAAGGCCCGGGGCGACGTTGCTCTCATCGCCCTTGTAGGCGATGGCTGCGGCCAGCACGCCGTTGGCGGCCTGGGCGGCAGTACTGACATCGCCGATGGCGACCTTGTACTTGCCTTTTTCCAGGTCGTGCCAGGTTTTAGGGCGTTCTTCTTCCTTCACCAGGTCCTTGTTGATGATGAAGGCGATGGTACCGGTATAGGCCAGCGCCCAGTGACCATCCTTGTCCTTGGCCCAGCCCGGTACCTGGTCCCAGGTGCTCGGTTTGTACGGCTGGCTCACGCCCTTGGCCACGGCAATCGGGCCGAAGGCGGCACCGACGTCACCGATATCGGCGCTGGCGTTGTCCTTCTCGGCATCGAACTTGGCGATTTCCTGGGCCGAGCTCATGTCGGTGTCGGTGTGCTTGAGGCCGTACTTGCTGGCCAGGTCTTCCCAGGTGCCTTTCCAGTTGGCCCAGGCATCGGGCATGCCCACGCTGTTGATCGTGCCCTCCTTGCGGGCAGCGTCTTCCAGGGCCTTGAGGTCGGTGCCGGCGGCCATGGCCGAGGTACACAGGGCCATGGCCGAGCCGAGCAGTGACGCCATGAACAACTTTTTCATCCGAAGCTCCTTTGGGTGGGTGCCTTGCGCGATCGTTGTTATGAGTGAAGCCTTGCTTGGCTAACCTTTGGTCTAGGTCAGCAAACCTTGCGCCAAGGTAGGCCGGTTGCGTGACAATTTGATGTAAGGGAAGGGTTGAACCAGGTGTTGCCGCCTCCTGCGAATACAGCGTAGACCAGATCGCAAGCCCCGATTCATAAGGCTTGGCCCGAATCTGGCAGTGCTCTGATGAAGTGTGTACAGCTGCTTTGTCACAGCATGTTCATCAGCCCTGCCTAGGCTTGCACTATTCTCCAAGTGCCCTGTTCTGGGGCTGGACTAGTCCAGATAGGTAACCCTTGATGCAGTCGACGCCACCGCGTGCGGTAACAGCCATCTGCCATGCCTTGCAGGAGCAGATCGAGCACGGCCTGCTGGCGCCGGGCGGCAAGCTGCCGGCCGAGCGCAAACTCAGCGAGGTGTTCGATACCACGCGTATCACCCTGCGCGAGGCGCTGGTGCAGCTGGAAGCCCAAGGGCTGATCTACCGCGAAGAGCGGCGCGGCTGGTTCGTCGCCCCCGAGCGGCTGACCTACGACCTGATCGAGCGTAGCCACTTTCACGCGATGGTGCGGGACCAGGGGCGGGTGGCCAGTACCGAACTGCTTTCGGCCCGGTTGCAGCCGGCATCGGCGGCCATTTGCGCGCGTCTGCACCTGCCGGCGCTATCCAGCGTGATACGCATCTGCCGGTTGCGGCGTATCGATGGGCGGGCGGTGCTGTATGCCGAGCATTACCTCAACCCGCGTTACTTCCCCGACATCCTCGAACATGACCTGGCGCAGTCGCTGACCGAGATTTATGGGCGGGTCTACGGCATCCGCTACGGGCAGGTGTGCTTTGAAATCCTGCCCACGGCGTTACCCGTGGCTGCGGCCGCAGCCTTGAAGGTATCCACCGGCAGCCCGGGGCTGCATATCACCCGGGTCAACAGTGACCAGCATGGGCACCTGATCGACTGTGACCTTGAGTATTGGCGCCATGATGCGATCCGCATCCGCGCCCAGGCCGGATAGCGGCTGCTGGCGATGGGCCTAATCGGTGGTCCCGCCGGCCTCTGCCATCGCGCCGCCACCCGCCGTCACCACCTGTACCGACAAGCGTGGCATCGCCAGGTCCAGCCCGGCTGCATCCAGCTGGCGCTTCAAGGCCAGGTTGAACGCCCGCGACACTTCCCATTGCTTGATGGGGGCGGTCTTGAAGCGTGCCCGCAGAATCGCCGAACCAGACTCGAAACTTTCCACCCCTTGCAGCTCAAGGGGTGACCAGATATTGCGGCGCATCAGTGGATCGTTGCGCAGTTTCTGCCCCACTTCGCGGATCAGCGTGATGGCCTGGTCGATGTTCATGCTGTGCGGGATGGCCACACGGAAGATCGCATAGCCGAACTCGCGCGAGTAATTCTTGATGCTCTTGATCTCGCTGAACGGGATGGTGTGCACGATGCCATCGATGTCGCGCAGGCGCACGGTGCGGATGGTCAGGCCTTCAACGGTGCCCAGGTGGCCACCCACATCGACATAGTCGTCGATGGCCAGGGAGTCTTCGATGATGATGAACAGGCCCGTGATCAGGTCGGCCACCAGCGACTGCGCGCCAAAACCGATGGCCAGGCCGATCACCCCGGCACCGGCCAGCAGCGGCGTGACGTTCATGCCCATGTTGGCCAGGGCGACGATCAGCGCAATGATGAAAATCACCACGAACATCACGTTGCGGATCAGCGGCATCATGGTTTGCGCGCGGGCATTGGCAAGGCCCCGGCGTGAACGCACCAGGGCGTGGTGCACGGCCGTGTCGGCGAGTATCCACACCAGCCAGGCGACAATCAGCGTGCCGGCCAGGCCCAGCAGGCGCAGGCTGACTTCATGGCCTTCACCTTCGGCGAAGCTGATCATCGACTGGCCCCAAACGCGCAGCCCCAGCTCGATGAACACCAGCCAGATGAACAGGTGCACCAGCACATAACCGAAGTTGCGCAGGCGCTCTGTGTATACCGCCTGCCGCTTGTTGGCGCGCTTGGGGTTGGCGGCGTGGCGGCGCACCAGGCCATTGAGCACCATGCACACCACCACCAGCACCGTGCACATCAGTGACTGGCGCAGCGCGGTACTGGTGTCGCCGGCCGACACGAAGGTGGCGAACAGCGAGATCGCCACCAGGATCATCGCCGGTATGTACCAGAAGCTGCCAAGGATTTCGATGGTGTCGCTCAGGGTGCGCCGGGTCAGGCGCCGCGACAGTGGCTGGTTGCGGATCAGGTGGGCGATCGGGCGGCGGAAACGCAGGATGAACAGCCCCGTGCACAGCGCGGCGATCACATTGGCCAGGGTGGCCAGGGCGTGCGCCAGGTGTGTACCAAGGGCGACGGTCAGGCGCGGGTCGCTCATCGCTTCGCCAAAGGCGGCGAAGCTGCCGATCAGCCACAGCGGCCGAAATGCCTGGTGGCGCAGGATGTGCAGCGCCCGGTGGCGGTGCGGGCCGTCGAGCAGCGAGAAGGCGATCACGCAGATGGCCGAAAAGCAGGTGCCTACCACCAGCGCATAGGCCAGCACCATGGCCATGGACTTGCCGAGCGAGGAGGGCAGGGCAAAGCTCAGGTACACCGTGAACACCAGCGCCACCAGCCACGGCCCCAGCTTGCGCAGGGCGAAGCGCACCAGGTCCCAGGTGCGCGGGTGCTGTGGCAACTCCTCGGTCAGGCCGAAGCGCACACGCACACGGTGGCCGATCCAGTTGAATGCATAGGCCAGCAGGCTCCACACGGCGATGATCGCGGCAAAGCCGAACAGTATCGCCGGCCACTGGTGCACGGGCACCACCAGTTCAGCCAACTCCGCCTGGGCCTGGTCGATTTCCAGCGCCCACCGGTGGAACGGGCTGGCGTCGCCGCTGAACTGCTTCTCGAAATCATGCAGCGCACCGCCGATCAGGCCCAGCACGCCCTGCTCGACGGTGGGTTGCGACTGCTTGGTGGCATCGCGCAGCTTCTTCAGGTCGGCCAGCAGCTTGGCGCGTTGCTGGTCGTTCTCCAGGTTCTTGATCACCTCGTCCAGCGATTTGCCCAAGGGCTCGGTGGCTTCTGGCTGGGCCGGCGCACTGGAGCCAAGCAGGCCAGGCAGGCCGGCGGCCTGTACCGGGGAGATGAACAGAAACAGCAGCAGGGCAAGGCAACGCAGGAGGGCTGGCACCGGGAAATCTACCTCAGGTCAAACGATTGGCCGAGTGTAGAGGTTTATGTGGGGAGTTTCTCCAGGATCTTCCAGCAGGTGAGGCCGAAGATGCCCAGGGTGCCGATCCACATCATCAGCACACCGACGTCGCGCTCACGCAGGCTGAAGCCGATGGTCAGCAGCATCAGGAACCCGAACACGGGGACGAACAGGGACAGGAAGGGGGACATGGCTGCAATCCTTTTGCGTGGGGCATGCCTTAAGCATAGCGGGTGGCAAGCGAAGCGGGATTGACCCTGGGCAGTTGGTTGTCAGTACCGGCCCTATCGCCGGCAAGCCGGCCCCCACAGGTTCGGCAGCGCTGCTGTCAGTGTGGGGGCCGGCCTGCCGGCGATAGGGCCAGAACAGGCTCAGGGCAGTTCGCGGCTGCGGTAGAACGCGGTCAACACCTTCACCAGGTGCGCCAGATCCTGGCTGCCGCACAGTTCACGTATCGAGTGCATGGCAAAGGTCGGCAGGCCGATATCGACCGTGCGCACGCCCAGGTGGCTGGCAGTGATCGGGCCGATGGTCGAGCCGCAGCCCATGTCGCTGCGCACCACGAAGCTCTGCACCGGCACTTCTTCGGCCATGCACAGGTGGCGGAAGAAGCCGGCAGTTTCGCTGTTGGTAGCGTAGCGCTGGTTGTTGTTGACCTTGATCACCGGCCCTGCATTGAGCTTGGGTCCGTGGTTGCCGTCATGCTTGTCGGCGTAGTTGGGGTGCACGCCGTGGGCATTGTCGGCCGAGACCATGAGCGAGCGCTGGATGGTGCGCACGTAAGTGTCGCCGTCCGGCAGCAGGCGCTGCAGGGTCTGCTCGAGCATCGGGCCGTCGGCGCCGCAGGCCGAGCAGCTGCCGACTTCTTCGTGGTCGTTGCACACCAGCACGCAGGTTTCGTCACTGTCAGCGGCCAGCAGCGCCTGCAGGCCGGCGTAGCACGACAGCAGGTTGTCCAGGCGCGCCCCGGCGATGAAGTCACCGTTCAGGCCGATCAGTGCGGCGTCCTGGGTATCGTAGAAGCTCAGCTCGTAGTCCAGCACCACGTCGGCGTTGAGCTGGTGTTCACGGGCAAGCTGCTCGGTGAGCAGGGCGCGGAAGTCGATGCGCTCGTCGCCGGCCACTTGGGCCAGGATCGGCGGCAGTTCGTTCTGCGGGTTGATCTGCCAGCCTTCGTTGGCAGTGCGGTTGAGGTGGATCGCCAGGTTGGGAATGATGGCGATCGGCAGCTTGAAGTCGATCAGCTGGCTTTCGACCTTGCCATCACGCCGGAAGGTCACGCGGCCGGCCAGCGACAGGTCACGGTCGAACCACGGCGCCAGCAGGGCGCCGCCGTACACTTCCACGCCCAGCTGCAGGAAACCCTGGCGCTGCAGCTCCGGCTGCGGCTTGACCCGCAGGCACGGGCTGTCGGTGTGCGCACCGACCATGCGAATGCCACCCAGCAGCGGCGCTTGCTTGCCCAGGTTGATGGCGATGATCGAAGAATCGTTGCGGGTGACGTAGTAGCGGCCGCCAGGCACCGTGGCCCAACTGTCACGCTCGTCCAGGCGCTGGTAGCCGGCCGCTTCGAGGCGCAGGGCCAGGCTGGCGGTGGCGTGGAAGGGCGTAGGGGAGGCCTTGAGAAAATCGATCAGGCCGGTGTTCAGTGCTTCGCGCATAACTCACTCCAATTCGAGCTTCAAGCCGCAAGCTGCAAGCTTCAAGCAAGAGCAGGCCGCGGAGCAAGCTGCAACGCGATCTGTTCTGGCTTTTCTTGCAGCTTGTCGCTTGAAGTTTGCAGCTTAAAAAGGTGCAGGGCACTCGAACTTCAGCCGCTCACCGGAAACCGGGTGGGTGAAGCTCAACATGGCCGCATGCAGGCACAACCGCTCATGTGCCGCCAGCGCCTCGGGGTTGGCATACAAACGGTCACCGAGCAGCGGGTGCCCGATCGACAGCATGTGCACGCGCAACTGGTGCGAACGGCCGGTGATCGGCGTCAGTTCCACCCGGCAGTGGTCGCCGCAACGCTCGAGGATGCGCCAGAAGGTCAGGGCGTGCTTGCCTTGCTCATGGTCCACCACATGGCGGGGCTTGGTGGGCGGGTCGTAGCGCAGGGGCAGGTCGATGCTGCCGCTGTCCAGCGCCGGCTGGCCCCAGCACAGGGCGGTGTAGGCCTTCTCGGTCTCGCGGTCGTGGAACTGGCGCGACAGCTCGCGGTGGCTGTCGGCATCGCGGGCCAGCAGGATGATGCCGGAGGTTTCCCAGTCCAGGCGGTGGACGATCAGCGCATCCGGGTAGCCGTTTTCCTGCAGGCGGGTGATCAGGCAGTCCTTGTTGTCATCGGCGCGGCCTGGCACCGATAGCAGCAGGGTCGGCTTGTTGACCACCAGGATGGCGGCGTCTTCATGAAGGATCTGGACGTTCGACAGCGGCATTGCGGGTTCTCGGTCAAATCGGGGAAAACCATTGGGGCCGCGTTGCGGCCCGTTCGCGACACAAGGCCGCTCTCTGTAGGAGCGGCCTTGTGTCGCGAACGGGCTGCAAAGCAGCCCCAATGATCAAGCCCGTTCGCTGTATCAGCGATCGGGCAAGGTGATGTTCAGCTCCAGAATCGAGCAACTGCCCTGGTTTTCCAGTTCGATGTGCACATCATCGCTGCCGATGTTCACATACTTGCGGATCACCTCGAGCAGCTCTTTTTGCAGGGCCGGCAGGTAGTCCGGTTCGCTGCGCTGGCCGCGCTCATGCGCCACGATGATCTGTAGACGCTCTTTCGCCACCGACGCACTGGTCTGTTTCTGTCTGCCACGAAAGAAGTCAAAAAGGTTCATGGTTTATTTGCTCCCGAAAATGCGCTCGAAGAATCCCTTCTTCTGTACATCGATGAAGCGCATCGGCTTCTCTTTGCCCAGCAGGCGGTCGACCGCGTCGCTGTAGGCCTGGCCGGCATCGCTCTGATCATCGAGAATGACCGGGATACCTTGGTTGGACGCCTTGAGTACCGCCTGCGACTCCGGGATCACACCCTTGAGCTTGATCGACAGGATCTCTTCCACGTCGGCCACGCTCAGCATTTCGCCCTTGACGACACGCTCGGGGTGGTAACGGGTGATCAGCAGGTGCTCCTTGATCGGCTCTTCGCCGTTTTCAGAGCGGCGCGACTTGCTCGACAGGATGCCCAGCATACGGTCGGAGTCACGTACCGAAGACACTTCAGGGTTGGTCACGACGATGGCTTCGTCGGCGAAGTACATGGCCAGGTGCGCGCCTTTCTCGATACCCGCCGGCGAGTCGCAGATGACGTACTCGAACTGTGCTTTCAGTTCCATCAGTACCTTTTCGACGCCTTCCTGGGTCAGTGCGTCCTTGTCGCGGGTCTGGCTGGCGGCCAGCACATACAGGTTCTCAAGGCGCTTGTCCTTGATCAGGGCCTGCTGCAGGTTGGCTTCGCCGTTGACCACGTTGACGAAGTCGTAAACCACGCGGCGCTCGCAGCCCATGATCAGGTCGAGGTTACGCAGGCCCACGTCGAAGTCGACGATGACCGTCTTGTGGCCGCGCAGTGCGAGGCCGGTGCCGATGGCGGCGCTGGTGGTGGTCTTGCCCACACCCCCCTTGCCGGAAGTAACGACGAGAATCTTGGCCAAGGTGTTTCACCCCTAAATAAGTCGGGACAGGCGTCCCAGCAAAATGCAAAAAAACGGCAACAGGTAAAAAAGTTGCTCTAAAAATGACGGCAAGTATCCGTTAAAGACGGGTGATGTTCAACACGTCACCGGACAGGCTGACTTGCACGCCGCCGCCCCACAGCGGGTCGCGGCGCAGGTCCTCGCAGACCTTGTACTGGCCAGCGATGGAGACCATTTCGGCGGTCATCTGCTGGCAGAAGATACGGGCCTTGGTGTTGCCTTTGATGCCGGCCAGGGCGCGGCCGCGCATGGCGCCGTACACATGGATGTTGCCATCGGCCAGAAGTTCCGCACCCGGGCTCACAGAGCCTGTGACCACCAGGTCGCCACCCTGAGCATAGATCTGCTGGCCGCCACGTACAGGCGAAGTGATGATCCGGGTCGGGCGGATTTCCGGCTCTGCAGCGGGCGCCGGCGCCGGCTCGGGCTTTTTCACTTCCGGCTCCGGCTCCAGCGGCCGCTCACGGGCGCCGGAGGGCGGCAATACCGGCAGGTCGATGGCGATCGCGGCAGCGATGTCCTCGATGCGGTTGGCACGGATCGCCAGGGTTCGCAGGCCGTGGTGACGGCAGATGCGCATCAGCCCGGGCAGGTCGATCGCCCCTTCGTCGGCCGGCAGCTTGTCCAGCGCCAGCACCAACGGTGTGTTGCTGAAAAAATTGGGGGCTTGGGCCACTTTCGCCGCCAGCTGGCGGTCGAGGGCTTCAAGGTCGTTGCGCCCCAGCTCCAGCACAGTGATGGCGAGCATGCTGCCCTTGAGCTGGAACACGGAGGCGGTGTCGGGTGTGTGGTTTGGGCTCATGGTCTGCATAGACGGCTTGTTGCGGAAAAAGTGCCCTGACTTATAACGATAAGACCGGTTGGCCGCAACCGGCGCCGATCCGATGTAGAATGCTCGGCCTTTGACTTACCGGAAGCTTCAATGGAACGCCCGCGTTTTCGTCCCTATTTCCTTCACCCCAGGTTCTGGGGCCTGTGGCTGGGCCTGGGCCTGCTGTGGCTGGTGGTGCAGTTGCCCTACCGCGCCCTGTTGTGGCTTGGCGCTGCCCTGGGCGCGCTGATGTACCGGGTGGCCGGTGAGCGCCGACGCATCGCTGCACGCAACCTGGAACTGTGTTTCCCCCAGATGTCCGTCGACGAACGGCGCCGTTTGTTGAAGGCGAATTTCGCCTCCACCGGCATCGCCTTCTTCGAAATGGCCATGAGCTGGTGGTGGCCCAAGGCCAGGCTGGCGCGCCTGGCGCATATCGAAGGCCTCGAGCACCTGCAAGCCGCGCAGCAGGCCGGGCAGGGCGCGATCCTCATGGCCGTGCATTTCACCACCCTGGAGATCGGCGCCGCGTTGCTGGGCCAGGTGCACACCATCGACGGCATGTACCGCGAGCATGGCAACCCGCTGTTCGACTTCATCCAGCGCAGCGGCCGTGAGCGCCACAACCTCGATTCGCTGGCGGTGGAGCGTGAAGACGTGCGCGGCATGCTCAAGCTGCTGCGTGCCGGCCGCGCCATCTGGTATGCGCCCGACCAGGACTACGGCGCCAAGCAGAGCCTGTTCGTGCCGTTGTTCGGCATCCAGGCGGCGACGGTTACCGCCACCACCAAGTTCGCCCGCCTGGGCAAGGCGCAGGTCATTCCCTTCACCCAGAAGCGCCTGGAGGATGGCAGTGGCTATCGCCTGGTGATCCACCCGCCGCTGGAAGGCTTCCCCGGTGAAAGCGAAGAGGCCGATTGCCTGCGCATCAACCAGTGGATCGAAGGCGTGTTGCGCGAGTGCCCGGAGCAATACCTGTGGGCGCACCGGCGCTTCAAGTCGCGGCCTGAAGGTGCGCCGCGGCTGTATGACAAGAAAAAGCGCTGATCATGTGGGCGCCGGCCTGCCGGCGATGAGGCCAGCACTGGCGGTAAGAGATCCAGGGAGCAAGACATGGCCCCACCCCCGACTACCGGCCTGATCCTCTCTGGCGGCGGCGCCCGCGCCGCCTACCAGGTCGGCGTTCTGGCCGGCATCGCCGAGCTGCTGCCTGCCGGCGCAGCCAACCCCTTCCCGGTGATCGTCGGTACCTCGGCCGGCGCCATCAATGCCGTGACCCTGGCCAGTGGCGCAATGCGCTTCAGCGAGGCAGTGCAAAGGCTCACCGCCTTCTGGCAGAACCTGGGCAGCCACCTGGTGTTGCGCAGCGACTGGCCCGGTGTAATCCGCCAGGCCAGCCGCTTTGTCGGCCACAACCTGCTGGGGCTGGGTGGCCAGGCACCGGTTGCCCTGCTCGACAGCAGCCCGCTGCGCGGCCTGTTGCAGTCACACATCGACCTCGATGGCATTACCCATGCTTTGGCCAGCGAGCAGCTGCGCGCGGTGGCGGTAACCGCATTCGGCTACGAGTCTGGTCAGGCGGTGACCTTCTACCAAGGCCGCGGCACCATCGACGCCTGGCTGCGCCACCGCCGGCTCGGTGTGCCCACGCCCTTGACCGTTGACCACCTGCTGGCCAGCTCGGCCATCCCGCTGCTGTTCGCCCCGGTGCGGCTCGGCGATGAGTACTACGGCGACGGCGCGGTTCGCCAGTCGGCGCCGATCAGCCCGGCCCTGCACCTGGGTGCCAGCCGCGTGCTGGTGGTCGGCGTCAGCGGCAACCCGCAGCGGCCAGCGCCGCCGCTGCCGACCCAGCGCGTGTTCAGTGGCCATCAGCCAAGCCTGGCGCAGATCGCTGGGCACATGCTCAACAGCACGTTCATCGACAGCCTGGAAGGCGATATCGAGCTGTTGCAGCGTTTGAACCACCTCAGCCGCCTG
>NZ_MOMO01000031.1:0-14241 GCF_009933855.1 Pseudomonas sp. SG-MS2
GCCTAGCCGCCGACACGCTGGTGCTGCTGCACCTGGCCTTCATCCTGCTGGTGCTGTTCGGCGGCCTGCTGACGCTCAGATGGCGCCCCGCCCTGTTCATCCACCTGCCCGCCCTGGCCTGGGGCCTGGCGGTTGAGGGCCTGCACCTGGAGTGCCCGCTGACCGGCTGGGAGAACCGCATGCGCTTCGCCGCAGGCGATGCCGGCTACCACGGCGGCTTCGTCGAGCACTACATCTGGCCGCTGATCTACCCCGCGGGGTTGACGCCGCAGATCCAGTGGCTGCTGGGCGGCGTCGTGCTGCTGGTCAACCTCGGCATCTATAGCTACGTGATCTGGCGCTGGCGCCATTCACCTACCGCGTAGCAATCACAAACAGCCGCGGGAACGGCAGCAGCACCTTGCCGTCGGTGGCCGCAGGGTAGTCGTGCTGCATGGCCTGCAAGTACATCTGCAGGAAGCTCGCCTGTTCCTGCTCGTCCAGCCTGGCCAGATAAGGCCGCAGGGCCGAGCCCTTGAACCACTCCACCACGGCCTCGGCGCCACCGGTCAACGGGTGATGGTAGGTCGTGCGCCACACATCCACCCGCGTACACAGCGGGCTGAGCAGGTCGTAGTAGAACGCTGCGCTATGCCGGGGCGGCAAGCTCAGGTCGGCGAATTTTTCGGCCCAGGGGCCGCGGCCGGCAATCTCGCGCAACTGGCGGTGGGCCGGCTCGTCGAGGTTGTCCGGGGTTTGCACGGCCAGGCTTGCACCTTCACTCAGCTGGCGCACCAGGTGCGGATAGAGCGAACCGTGGTCGGGCACCCATTGCAGCGAAGCGTTGGCCAGGATCAGGTCCTGCGGTTCGGGGGCGGTCCAGTGGGCGATATCGGCAATTTCGCAACGCACCCTGGGGATGCGCAGGCGCTGGCGTGCGCGCGCCTTGTCGATCATATCCGGGTCGCTGTCCAGGGCAGTCACCTGGGCATCGGGGTGGCGCTGCAGCAGTATTTCGGTGGAATTACCAGGGCCGCAACCTAAGTCGGTAGCGTGGCGCACCGGGCGGGGAGGCACCGCGGCAAGCAGGTCGCGCACCGCACGGGTGCGTTCGTCTTCGAACAGGGAATACTGGGTGGCGGACCAGGCCATGAGGGGCTCCTTTTGGCGGGCAATGTGCTCAGCATAAGCCATCTGTCGCCTGTACGGGCCCTGTCGCGGGAACTGTTAGCTCATCCTTGAAGTCAGCCCCTTATGCGCATGCCCATGAAACCATTCCTCGCCCTGGCCCTACTGGCCCTGATCAGCGCCGCCGCCCTCCTCGGCTCACCGTGGATGAACGGGCGCTTTCACATGCCAGCGGACAAAACTCCCGCCCATCAACGCGAAACGGCCGGGTCCTCGAGGGAGCCGGCCGCTTCGGGCAACCACTAGCGCTTAGTGCTTGCGGGCGCTGCGCATCTGGTGCACCACACCCATGGCCACCACGACGGCGGCAGCAATGCCGGTGGAGATCACCAGGATCTGGTAGTCAGGCATGAAGGCCATGGTCACCAGTGCGGCGACGATGAAGGCGATCACCAGGTAGGTCAGCCACGGGAACAGCCACATCTTCAGGCGTACTTCCTTGCCCTCGGCGATCAGCTTGCGGCGCATGCGCAGCTGCGAGAAGGCAATCACCAGGTACACCAGCAAAGCGATCATGCCGGTGGTGTTCATCAGTGTATCGAGCACGTCTTTCGGGCGCAGGGTCTCGCTGAAGTTGATCAGCGCACACACCACGGCCACGGCGCACGAACCGATGATCGCGTTCACCGGTACGCCGGTACCGGCGCGGGTTGTCTTGAAGAACGACGGCGCATCGCCACGCTGTGCCAGCGAGAACAGCATGCGCGAAGCGGTGTAGTGGCCCGAGATCAGGCAGCTGCTCACCGACGTCAGTACCACGAAGTTCATCAACAGCTCGGCATACGGCACACCCAGCAGTTCCAAGGTGCGGCGGTAGGCGCCATAACCGGAAACGCCCAGGTGCGGGTCGTTCCACGGCACCAGGCAGACGATCAGGAAGATCGAGCCGACGTAGAACAGGCATACACGCCACACCACCGAGTTGGTGGCCTTGACGATCTGGGTGGCCGGGTCCTTGGCTTCGGATGCGGCGATGGTGACGATTTCGGCACCGAGGAAGGCGAACATCACGCCAAGCAACGCACCGATCACCGTGGTGATGCCATTGGGCATGAAGCCTTCGGCGGTCAGGTGGGTGATGCCGCGCACTTCACCGAACTGCCAGATGTTCATCACCGCTGCAGTACACACGATCAGGAAGCAGACGATCGCGATCACCTTGATCAACGCGAACCAGAACTCGAACTCGCCGTAGTGCTTGACGTTGAAGAAGTTGACGGTGATCAGCACCAGGGTCGTGGCCAGCACGAACACGTTGACGCTTACATCAGGGAAGAAACCATGCAGGATCTTGCCCGCCACATAAGCTTCCCAGGCCATGAGGATGACCCAGTACCACCAGTACAGCCAGCCGATGGTGAAACCGGCCCAACGGCCAATGGCGCGGTCGGCGTAGGTGGAAAACGAACCGGTGTCGGGCGACGAAGTCGCCATTTCACCCAGCATGCGCATGATCAGTACCACCAGGATGCCGCCTGCCAGGTAGGCCAGGACAGCAGCCGGGCCGGCGCTGTGGATCACGCTGCCGGAGCCGACGAACAAGGCGCCGCCGATAACCCCGGCGATCGACATCATCGTCAGGTGGCGCGACTTGAGCGAGGCACTGAGTTTGCTCTCGTGCCCGCTGTTCGCGGTGGTGGTTGTGGATGTTGCGTCCATCAGTTGTGTACCCCGTGCTTCTTTTTATCCAAGGAAAACTGTAAGACCGCGATGGTCATCGGCCTCACCTGTACATCAGTGCTAATGCGGGCAGGAGGTGTGCTGTTACACACGCAGGCCTTCCATGGCGGCCTGCTGACGCGCCCCAAGGTTTGCCCCTGGAGCGAACTGAACATGCTTTATGTGGCGCTATCTGACACCTAATGTAAAAATGTCCGACACATAGAGCCATGCACAGTGGCATGAAAGTCGCACTGCACTGTACAGGTCGCCGATGCAATACACCCTGCAGGCGCCTGCCGTTACGCACCCTCAAGGCCCCCGAATGCTTGAATTACACCCAGACTCCTCGACGCCGTTGGTCAACCAGATCATCGACGGGCTGCGTGAGCTGATCGACAACCAGACCCTCAAGCCAGGTGCCAAGGTCCCGTCGATCCGCGCGTTTGCCGCGACCTATTCGGTGAGCACCTTCACCGTGGTCGAGGCTTACGACCGCCTGGTCGCCCAGGGGCTGCTGGTGAGCAAGGGCAATGCCGGGTTCTTCGTCAACCGCGCGGCGGCCGAATTGCTGGACAACCACAGCGCCGAGGCCGACGCCAGTCGACCATCGTTCAACTCCGAATGGTACCTGCAGCAGATCTTTGAGACCCGTCAGTTGCCATTCAAACCGGGCTGCGGCTGGCTGCCCAACGACTGGATGTACGAAGAAGGCCTGCGCCGCGGCCTGCGCCAGGTTGCCGGCAGCCCGCTGGAGCTGTCCGGCTATGGCGACCCGATGGGCCTGCCGGAATTGCGCGCGCTGACCGCGCAGAACCTGCAGCAGGAACTGTCGATCGTCGCCAACACCGCCCAGCTGATGCTCACCCACGGTGCCAGCCAGGCTTTGGACCTGGCCGTGCGCACGCTTGTGCGCCCCGGTGACGTGGTGCTGGTGGACGACCCCGGCTACCCCAACCTGATGAGCATCCTGCGCACCCAGGGCGCCACCTTGATCGGCGTGCCGCGCACCCCCAACGGCTACGACCTCAACCACCTCGAACAGCTGTTGGCGCACCACCGCCCGACGGCTTTCTTCACCCAGCCGCACCTGCACAGCCCGACCTGCTCGCGCACCCCGCTGGCACAGCTGCACCGCTTGCTGCAGCTGGCCAGCCAGCACGGCTTTCGCCTGGTGGAAAACAACCTGTACGCCGACATGGTCGCCGAGCCGCAGCCGTGCCTGGCCAGCCTCGACCACCTGCAGCAGGTGGTGTACGTGGGCAGCTACTCCAAGAGCATTTCGCCCAACGTGCGGGTCGGCTACCTGTTGGCCAACCCGGAACTGGCGCAGAAGCTGCTGCACCTGAAGATGCGCTCGGGCCTGACCACCTCGCAGGTGATGGAGCGCGTGGTGTATGCCGCGATCATCGACGGCCGTTGGCGCAAGCACCTCAAGCGCCTGCGCCAGCGCCTGGCCGAGGCCCACCAGGAAGTTGGCCGGCACCTGCACCGGCTGGGTTTCGAGCTGTTCATCGAGTCGGATGAAGGCATGTATATCTGGACCCGCCACCCGGCCATCCCGGACAGCGCAGCGCTACTGGATGATGCGCTGGAGAAAGGCATCATGCTCGGGCCCGGGCAGTTGTTCATGGTCGATGCCAAGCCGACCGGGTGGATGCGGTTCAACGTGGCGTTCAGTACCGACCCTGCGATGTGGGAGTTGTTGGAGAAGGTGTTGGTGAAGCACGTGCGCCGGGCGGGGATTTAGGGCTCAGGGATTGTGCTGTGGGGCTGCTCGCCGCGGCATTTCCAGCGTCTGCGACATCGAGCGCCGCGCGCGGCGCTCTATCCGCAGGGTGCTATGAGCAGGCACATCGTGTGTTCACACAATACCTCTACGTAGGTAAACACCGGGGCCGATAACCACAGCCCTGCTCATGCCTCGCTGCCCAGTCTTCGAACGCACCGTCAGTCGCTGCGGCGCCACTCCCAATGCCTGGGCGAATAAAGTCAGGGCCATGAAAGTGGCCTAAGAACCAATTCCATCTTAGTCTTGGGTGACAACAGTCACATCATATTTCTCTCCAAACCTGCATCACAGGAAAGAGAAATGACTGCCCGCAGAACCATAACAAACCCTGAACTTGACGAAATATACTCCTCCGCGCCTTTTGATTATGACTTCGAAACCTTGCTCTCATGGAAACAGCCTTTCACAATACCAATAACGCCGCCAGACATAACAGCGCTTACTGACAATGCGCTTTTGGAGAGCGCTGAAAGTATTGCGCAGAATGTGATCAACAGCATTGAAGCGTCTTGTCCTGCGGGGGAACCCGGCCTTGCAACCTACTTGGAAAAGCAGTATCTAGACATTGACCAGACTCACAGCGAAACCGCCGGCAAGCTCTTTGCAAAAAAGGCACTGCTCCTGCTTCTTTACAGCGAAATTCGTCGTCAGGCAGGCCAGCACACAGACCTCTACAACGGCATTCATGTTTACGCCCCAAACGACCAGACCTTGGCCCAGTTTTTCGAGGTCACGGCATACGTATACATCGAAGAAGAAAGCGAATTCTTCATAATTGAAGAGGCATTGCACAAACTCGCAATCAGCCTCACTGCCGCCCAAATCGAAATTGTGCTGAAGCGTTGCCTGAAGAAGGTTTTGAGAGAGCTGGAAAAAACTCACCATACAGCAACATCAGTTCTACAAAACAGAAACCAGGAGCGCCCTCACAGCAACACCATCATCCTGACGACGAACCCAACAATTCAATTAGGCACAACCCAAGGCCCCATAGCAATAAGTCGATACATTGAATTCGGACTGAAGTATGCAGGACGTAGACTGATTAAAATGGCCGAAGCTGCAGCATTGCGAATTTTCAGACTGGGTATCGGCGGTGTCCTTTACTCCCCTGAACTAGGGAACTCTGACCTGTACCATGATTCGGCCTTGAGCATCCCGGCAGAGCTGCTGATCCCTGACCTACCCGAGAACCTTAATGAGCTTGCTACAACCGAAGGTCTCCTTGAGTCCCCGCTTCGAATCCACACTGACCTCGACACCTACATCCTTACGAGGCATCTGAGTACAGCAGATGCAGCGCACCAGATACCCGTGCGCGCCCTCATATTCGATGAAGCGAGTAACAGTTACGTCTCGGTCCCATCAAGGGACTTCCCGATACGACTTACATTCCCCATTCATGTCGCTGGTGGCTCTTCGACCACATCTCCAGGCATACCCGTCAAGCCCAACCCCTATAAGGGTGTAAATCTCGAAACGGCCAGCAGCGCGGCGACGCCCTTCCCCGCAAATGAACCCCAAAATCCCAGAGATTGCATTTACTGCTTCCCGGTAGAGTCTGGCCTGCCGCCGTTATATATCGTATTCAATTCGCCGTATCCCGGCGCTACAACTATAGGCACATACAGCGGCAGGGCCTACAATCCAGACAAAGCAGGCGGGCCTATCGAACGCCTGGACTGGCGAGAAGCCACGATCAACCAAACGGGAGTTGACCTAGTCAAATTGCATGTCAGTCGATTCGAACCCTCCGATGCCAATGACATCATGATCGACAGGCTTGAAAAAATCCTACAAGGCACATCACAAGCGACCGACACAGATAAGCGATTCTACACTCATGAAACAAGGGAGCTTGAGCGCTTTCGCGCACTTGGAATCCCAGATAAAATCAGACCAAGCGATGTTGGTGAGGTGTGGAACAATACACACACAGCAACACTGGAAGACTACCAACTCACCTCAGAACCCGAACTGCTTTACACTCCAGAAGCCATCGAAGCAGATAACCAACAGATTGCGCGAGAAAACAAATGAACACGATCAGCGAAATAGTAACGAACGAGAGCCCCACAGATGTCATTTTGTGGCTCGCCAGGCGTGATGGCATTTCTCACCCACGGCTCGACAATCTGTACAACCGGCATGCATGGGTAAACATTGGCGATTGCCTGCAACTCATGAACTTGATCAAGAAAATGATTGACGAAGGACTGATACAACAGGGTGGATACGGGTACATCAAAGGTCCCAATTGGCGAGAACCCGATTTTTTGACCCAAAAAAAGTATGTGCTCTGAGCAGCGCTGACACCACAGCTCCAGGAAGCGAAATCTCGTTCGCCAAGATCGAAGATCAGCATAGACGCCGGCAGCAACAACAAAGTTGCCGGCAAACAGCACTTACCGCCAATCTGCCCCGTCCATTCGCCTCCAGGCTCTCCAGGTTCCCCTCTCCTGTGCAATCACACACGGCAAGCGCAACGGGAGATCTTCGTCGGTTTCACCAGCGACCAGATTGGCGGAATGCTCTCGCCGCTGACCATCGTCCGTGACCAGCAGGGATTTCCCGACCGCATCGTGGCGTCTTAGCCGAGCCTTGAGGAAATGCTCCGCCTGGTGATCGCCGGCTTTGGCAGCGCCTGCCTGCCTGAGCATGGGGTGGCGCCGAATCGTGAAACAAGTGCACAGGCCACTCATCCTGCTGAACTTGGATCCTATTCACTGAACGGGTATGCTCGCGGCAATAGCCAATTGCCATCATTCAGGCATGCACCACGCCTGAACTTCAAGGACGAGCCCTTTGCCCAGCAACTCTACCCGCCACACGATCGCCCGCCAGTGGCAACTGCTCAAATTGCTGCCCGACCGCCATCCGGGCATGAGCTCCACACAGTTGCTGGCCGCGTTGGCCAAGGTCGGCTACAAGACCAGCAAACGCACGGTGGAACGTGACCTCAATGAGCTTGCGTCGCTGTTCCATTTACGCTGCAACAACAAGGGCATGCCCTACGGCTGGTACTGGCAGCCAGGCCGCAGCCTCGGTGAGGCTCAGCAACTGCAGCCCGATGCGCTCTGCCCTGCCCGGCAGATCGAATTGCGCGCCTGGGTGGATGACGCCCTCGCACGGCGCCTGGAGGACCAGCCCTTGTCAGATGACATGCGCCTGGCCCCGCACGGCAACGGCGGGGCGACCCTGGATGCCACCGTCGACGACAGCCGCGCGTTGATGGGCTGGCTGCTGTCCCAAGCGGGCTCCATACGTGTACAGGCGCCAGAGGCATTGCGCACAGCCGTGATCGAGCAGTTGCGCCAAAGCCTGGCCCTGCACGACGGCAGCCACTAAGTCATCAGGAGGGCAATGCGGGCTTGCGTGGCCGCGCAAGGCAGGCGTAGCCCAGGCCCAGCACACTGAGCCCCAGCACACCAAGCAGCACCATCAGCTCCCGGCTGTAGCGCGCCACCAACGCCGGGAAACCGATGAATTCTCGATACACCTGCACATCAGCCACACCGTCGGCATGGCTGATGCTGATACCCCCCTGGCGGATCTGCGTGTAGTCGGCATCGAAATAGACCCACACCTTGCACGCCCGGCCTTGCTCGATGACAGGGATCTCGACCATGGGCGTGGGGGCCTCGTAGAGGGTGTCGTTGCCTGAGCCGTCGCGCACTTGCACCAAACCCTTGGCCGGCAGGCGCACCTTGACCTCGCGCACCTCGGTGTGACCGGTGTTGCGCAGCTCTATGAGCAAGCCGGTACGGTGGTCCACCAACCCGGCCTCGAACGGTTTGGCGAACAGTTGGGCGTAGGGTGCCTGGGCCAGGTCGATCAGCCTGTCGACCTGATCCTGGCTCAGCGCCCCCTGGCCAATGCCGGCGATGCGAGGCTGCAGCCGCTCGTACTTGAGCTGTTCGTTGGTCTTGCTGATGCGCTCGCTGAACTGGCTTGGGTAGGTGAGGTAGGAATAGGTCAGGGAAGCTTCGAGGCGGGCGTTGTCCTTGAGCACCACGTAGGCCACCAGCCAGACCATCAGGCCAAGCAACAGGGCTACGAGCAGTTTCCCGATTTTGTCCCAACTCAACGGTAGGTTTCCTTCTGTCACGGCATGGACGGTTCGGCGGCCACAAAGGGTGCCAAGTTCAGCGTCGCCAGGCAAGCACTCAGTGGCCCCTTCCCGCTTCAGGCGAACCGTTCGACCTGCGCCTGTGTACGGCGCATCAGCACCTTGCCGTGGCGCACCGACACCAGCGCATGGCCCTGGCTGCGCACCATCTCATAGTCGTCAGGCGCCGACAGCAACAAAAGGTTCGCCGGGCGCCCCACCTCGATGCCGTAGCGCTCGCCAAGGTTGAGCGTGCGCGCACTGTTGTCGGTGATCAGGTCCAGGCAACGTTGCAGGTCTTCGTAGCCCAGCATGTGGCAGATGTGCAGCCCTGCCTCGAGTATGCGCAGGATGTTGCCGTTGCCCAGCGGGTACCAGGGGTCGACGATCGAATCCTGGCCGAAGCACACGTTCATGCCTGCCCGGTCGATCTCGGCCACACGCGTCAGCCCGCGGCGTTTGGGGTAGCTGTCGAAGCGCCCCTGCAAGTGGATGCTCTCGGTCGGGCACGAAACGAAATTGATACCCGACATTTTCAACAGGCGGAACAGTTTGGAGCAGTAGGCATTGTCATAGGAACCCATGGCCGTGGTGTGGCTTGCGGTCACCCGTGGCCCCATCCCGCGCACCCGCGCTTCTTCGGCCAGCACCTCGAGGAAGCGCGACTGCGGGTCGTCGGTCTCGTCGCAATGCACGTCCACCAGGCAGCCCGTACGCTCGGCCAGCTCCATGAGGAATTTCACTGACGACACGCCCTGGTCGCGGGTGTTCTCGAAATGGGGAATGCCGCCGACCACGTCGGCGCCCATCGCCACCGCCTCGGTCATCAACGCACGGCCGTTGGCGTACGACTCGATACCTTCCTGCGGGAACGCGACGATCTGCAGGTCGATCAGCTCGCGCACCTCCTCACGCACCTCGACCATCGCCTTGAGCGCCGTGAGCTTGGGGTCGGTCACATCCACATGGGTACGCACATGCTGGATGCCATGGTCCACGAGCATGCCGATGGTCTTCTTGGCGCGGGTCTTGATGTCGTCGTGGGTGGTGATTGCCTTGCGCTCGGCCCAGCGCTCGATCCCCTCGAACAGCGTGCCGCTCATGTTCCAGTTCGGCTCACCGGCGGTCAAAGTGGCATCGAGGTGAATGTGCGGCTCGACGAAGGGGGGCACCACCAGGTTCTGTTGGGCGTCCAGGTCGTCGGGGCTGGCGGGCATGACGGCATTGGCCTGGGGCACGATGGCGGCGATACGCTCGCCGTCCAGTTCGATGCGCATCAGGCCGGGCTTACCGCGCAGTCGTGCGTTGATGATGTTCATGGAGTTACTCCTTGCCTTGGGCTTCGGTCATGCGCCATATCAGCATAGCGACCGCAGCGTTCATACGGAAAAGCGGGTCGTCCAGAGACTGCCCGCTCAGTTGCTCGATGCGTTGCATCCGTTGGTTGATGGTGTTGCGGTGCAAACCCAGGCGCTGCCCGGCCTTGAGACCGTTGCCGTTTTCCTTGAGCAGCGCGTCGAGGGTGTGCAGCAGTGCGTTGGGCTGTTTACGCCCGGGGGCGCGCAGCGGGCCGAGGGTCTGGGCGACGAAGTCATCGATCAGCGAACGGTCGACGATGCCCTGCAGCAGGCGCAATACACCGAGCTCGCTGAAGTCGCACAAGCCGGTGGCCGGGCGCAGGTTTTGCGCCACCTCCAGGGCCTGACGCGCCTGGTTGAGGGCTTGGCGGTAATGGCCACAGTCCTCGGCGAGGCTCGACAGGCCCATGAACAGCCCCATCTCACCTGCCTGCGCGGCCAACTGCCGGTGCAGGCCGGCCAAGGCTGCACGCAAGTCCGGGGTATCGGGCAGCAGCAACACGAACAGGTCACCGGCCAGTTGCGCGGTGACCGCGCCGGCCCGGGCCCGGCACCAGGCTTCAAGCCGGTCTTCCAGGGTTTGGCGGGTGTCCTGCCACAGGCGTTCGCCTTTGGCCAGGCCATGCCGCTCGAACAGCCCGTCGACCGCCGACAAGCGCAACGCCACCAAACACCGCGGCCCGTCCAGGTCGAGCTGCAGGTGCGCGGCCCGCTGCCGGGCGATGGCCAGGCTTGGATAGTCACCGGTCAGCAGTTGCCCGAGGATGTCGTTGCGCGAGCGGCGCACCTGGGCCATCTGTACCAGTGCGGTACCGATCAGGTGGGTGACCACCACCATCTTCAGGGCATAGGGCTGCTCGATCAGTGGCAACCCCAACTGCTCGGCGCGCGCGATTACCGCGGCCGGAATACACTGGATGAAGGTACCGCCCGTGAGGATCACCATGCCGGCGATACCCACCGCATCGCCGTCTTCGACCAGGCTCAGCAGGTTGCCCTCGCCACGAGGGTGGTTGATGCCGGTGACGAACACCAGCTCACCGCCCATCACCCATTCGGCGATGCCCTCGTTCTCCGCCACGTAGGGCCAGCGCACCCGGCGCTGCAGGTTGCGTGCACCAGCCCGCACGCTCATCTCGTGCAGGCCGGGCAGGTGCAGGATCTCTTCCAGGGCCAGGCTCACGGCTCGGCCCGCGCCTGGCCCAGTGCCCGGCGTCGGCCGCCGAGCTCAAGCAGCACGATATAGCACAGCGCCGAGGCGCCGATACCCACCAGTGGCGCCACCCAGGGCGAGGCATAGGCCGCCAGCGCACCGACCCCATAGGCGAACAGCCCCAGCAGGTTGTAGCGCGGCAGGCTGACCGTGGCCAGGGCCGGATACTTGCCACGGTGGCGGTACCAGAAGTCGGCCATGATCACCCCACCCACCGGTGGGATGATCGAACCCAGCAATACCAGGAAGGGAATCAACAACTCGTACATGCCACCGATCGCCAACACGATGCCTACTCCTGCCGCCATCAGTGTTGCCGTGCGCCGGCGTTCGCTGCGCACCAGGTGACACGCTGCGGCGGCAACGTTGTAGATGGTTGGCCCCTGGATGGTCCACAGGTTGAGGCAGAGCATGACCACCGCTGCGAACGACAGCCCTTGCAGCATCATCACTTCGACGATGTCGGCCTGCTGGTAAACCATCGCGCACCAGGCGCCGGCCACGACCATCAGCCCGTTGCCGAGCAAAAATGCCACCACACTGGCCGTCACCGCCACCCGCCCGCTGCGCGACAGGCGCGTCCAGTTGGTGGCTTGGGTGGCGCCGCTGGCAAAGGTGCCGAAGACCATGGTCACCGCTGCCGAGAAGGTCATGGTCTCATGCGGCACCAGCGCCGCCAGTTGCTGCAGGCCACCCACCTCGCGGGTGGCGATTACCATGGAGACGATCAACAGGGCGAACATCAGCGGTACCGATACCCGCGACAACAGGTCCAGCCCCTTGAAACCGACCATTGCCGTGATGCTGAAGCCCAACCCGAACAGCACCATCAACGGCACGGTGAAGCCCTCGGCCAGCCCAAGCAGCTTTACCAGCACGATCGCCACAGTGGCCGTGCCCCACGCATACCAGCCCAGTTCGGCGAAACCGAGCAGGAAGTCCGACAGCCGGCTGCCGGCCTCGCCGAAGCAGAAGCGGCCCATCAGTACAGTGTTGAGCCCGCTGCGCGAAGCGATGAACGCCAGCGCGGCGGCGTAAAGGGCCAGCAGCGTGTTGCCGAGGGTGGCGATCCAGAGCATGTCGATGAACCCGAAGGCCATGCCCAGCTTGCCCCCGGCGAACATCGTGCCGGTGAAGAAGGTGAAACTGAACAGGACCATGGCGATTGGCAAAAGGCCCTTGCGGGCGTGCTGCGGCGCCTCGCAAAGCGGAAATTCGGAGGGGGAACTCATTGTCAGGTGCTCCGGGTTGAAGTTGGAGCAGCAAGAGCAATATGCGGGCCGTTTTTTGCTGGCCGATGTAAGGCGAAATAGCAGGCGCACGGCATGACAAATAGTGTGCAGGTTGCACAGAATTGCCCGTTCTTGACGGTTTTTTATGTGCCAGATGACTCAATTTGAGGCCACCACGCACCAAAGAGGGACGCGCCTGGGTAGTTTTCACCCGGCCGCCCCTCAAGTACGAAGCGTCCGGTCAGACCGACGCTGTGCGTGGCATGAGTTCATAGGGATGCTTCCAGCCCGGCAGCGCCTGGATACGCGCTTTCCACGCTTCAATATGGGTGAACTGTGCCAACGGGATGCCGGTATCTTCCGGCATGAACACATAGCCCGCCAGCGACAGGTCGGCGATGGTCAGGCGCCCACCGACCATATAGGGCGTTTTCGCCAAGTGCGCATCGACCACCCGGTAAGCAGCCGTGGCGCGCTCGCGAAGAAACTGGGTTACCGGTGTTTCGCCAGAGTTCTTCAGGCAGAAAATGAACCGCAGCGCCGCGTAATAGGCAGTGAACTTGTGGTTGTCGAACAGCATCCAGCGCCAGATTTCGCGCTTTTCGTTGTCATCGCGCGGGCCGAACTGGCCGGTGCGTTCGGCGAGGTATTCAAGGATCAGCGCCGACTGGGTGATTTTCTGGCCCGCATGCTCCAGCACCGGCACTTCGCCCTGCTCGTTGACCTCATCACGCCAGCTTTGCTCGCGAGTCTGGCCGTTGAAGAAATCGACGAACACCGGCTGCCAGGCCTGGCCGGTGAGTTCGAGCATAAGGGCGGCTTTATAAGCATTACCGGATTCGGCGAAGCAGTGCAGTTTGTAGTCGGGCATGGTGGTCCTTCATTTTCCCAGGGTCGATGGCGCTGTTGGTGGGGATCGCAAATGGGTCGTCAAGCCGAGCAGACCACGCCCGCTCGACACGGTCAATGCAATACGCGCAAAGTAGCGTGATACCCCCTCATGCCAGGATGGCCCGTATGCCCTACTCCACACTCCCTTGCTCCCTGAGCACCCCGCGCACCCGCCTGGCAGAGCGCGCCGGTTTCGTCATAGCCGGCTCCAGGCTCACCGAACTCGATCCGAGCACGCCATGCCCGCTGTATCGACGCTCACCAGCATAAGGGCTGGAAGCTTTGTCAATCCGCGCTCGCCGGTAATGATCCACCAAGGGAACTACCACCCCAGTTGCGCCATCTTACTCACTGAGTGGTATTTCCCTTGGGCTTCACGCTATTGGAGAACACGCTATGCGCCACCTATTCCTCGCACCTGCATTGCTGCTCCTGCTGCCTGCCGGTGCTGCCATGGCCCGCGTCGATGCGGGCGACGTCGCTACCTCGGCCGGTGTATCCGCCTCGCTGTATTCGACTTTCAAGGATGACAAACGGATCATCCCCGCCCGTGACGAGCTGTCGGCATTCGTCGCCAGCGGTGGTGCGATTCGTGGCGCCTATGTGGAGTCGGCGCTGGAACAGGCACGCAAGGACAATCCTGGCTTGCAGGCCAGCGATGAAGAGCTGGCCCGAGCCATATTGTCCCAAGACGACCCAATGGCTCACCACTGAGGCCTGTAGGCTTTCTCGCGGGCCGACCCGCCCCCTGCGGGTGCCCGCGAAAAGGCTGCAGTTGGCCGGGCAGGCACGCGCGTGAGGGACTAGGCTCAACGGTTCAC
>NZ_MOMO01000032.1:0-24823 GCF_009933855.1 Pseudomonas sp. SG-MS2
CACCTTCATCGCGTTCCTCTGCATCGGCCTGCCGATCGCGGTGCTGCCCAGCTATGTACACGACCAACTGGGCTTCGGTGCGGTGGTTGCCGGGGTAACCATCGGCCTGCAGTACCTGGCTACCCTGCTCAGCCGGCCTTTCGCAGGCCGTGTGGCCGATACGCTGGGCGGCAAGCAAGCGATCCGCTACGGTTTGCTGGGCATCGCGGCCTGTGGAATATTGACGCTGGCCTCGGCCTGGACCTTGAATGCGCCCTTGCTGAGCCTTGCGCTGCTGCTTGGCGGGCGCGTGCTGCTCGGGCTCGCACAGGGCCTGATTGGCGTTGCCACCCTGAGCTGGGGTATCAGCCAGGTGGGGCCTGAACATACGGCCAGGGTCATATCCTGGAACGGCATCGCGTCATATGGTGCCATCGCCATCGGGGCCCCCGTTGGCGTGCTCGCAGTCGATAGCCTGAATTTCAGCGTGCTCGGCCCAGCCTTGATACTGCTCGCCGCCCTGGCAATGCTGGTGCTGCGCAAACGCCCGGACGTGGTGGTGGTGCGCGGTGAGCGCCTGCCGTTCTGGTCTGCGTTCAGCCGTGTGGCGCCTTGCGGCCTTGGGCTGACCCTGGCTTCGATCGGCTATGGCACCCTGACCACCTTCGTCACGCTTTATTATCTGGAACGTGGATGGGCAGGCGCCGCTTTGTGCCTGAGTGCCTTCGGTGTGTGTTTCATCATTTCGCGGCTGTTGTTCGTCAACGCCGTCAACCGCTTTGGCGGTTACAACGTGGCGGTTGCCTGCATGGCCACAGAAGTGCTCGGCCTGAGCCTGTTGTGGCTTGCGCCCTCCCCGCTCTGGGCGCTGGTCGGGGCCGGCCTCACCGGTTTCGGCCTGTCGCTGGTGTACCCAGCCTTGGGCGTTGAAGCCATCAAGCAGGTGCCCAGCAGCAGCCGGGGTGCCGGGCTGGGGGCCTATGCGGTGTTCTTCGACATGGCATTGGCCATCGCCGGCCCGGTCATGGGCGCAGTGGCGGCACACCTTGGCTATGCGTCGATATTCTGCGTCGCGGCCCTGCTGGCCCTCACTGGGGTTGGCCTGACGTTGTTGCTGGCGCGGCGCAGCCGTCGCGGCTGAGCCTTGCCTATGAAAAACGGCAGCCGCGCAAGCGAGAGCCGTTTTTTATTACAGGTTGTTCATGCCGTGGCGAACAGCTCACTGGCAATCTGCGCCTGAGCAGCATCGATGGCCTTGCTGCGGTGCTCCGGGCCATAGGCCAGGCCGTGGGCGCGAACGATCTCCAAGTCGGTGATGCCGATGAAGCCCAGGAACACCTTGAGGAAGTCTTCGTGGCCCGCGCCGGTCGGCTGGCCAGCGTGCAGGCCGCCAGCGGTGGAAACCAGTACTACTTTCTTGTCACCGCACAGGCCTTCAGGGCCTGCCTCGGTGTAGCGGAAGGTCTTGCCGGCCACTGCAACGCGGTCGATCCAGGCCTTGAGCTGGGTCGGTACGGTGAAGTTGTACATCGGCGCACCAATCACCACGGCGTCGGCGGCAAGAAACTCGTCCAGCGTTTCGGCGCTGAGCTTGGCTTCGAAGGCAAGGGCTGCATCGCGAACGTCTTCCGGGGTGCCGGCTGCAACCAGGGTGGCAGCAGAGAAGTGGGCAATGGCGTCGGCGGCGAGGTCACGATAGACCACTTCGATGCTCGGGTCAGCGGCTTTCCAGGCCTGGACCACTTCACGGCTCAGTTGGCGCGAGGCGGAATTGTCGCCCAGGATGCTCGAATCGATGTGCAACAGTTTCATGGGACTCTCCTGTGAATGAAGACCGCAGCATTGGGCGATCACGATGGAGAGAATCCTACCGGACCGTCGAATAGCTGAAAAGCCAGCAAAAATGCGTTAGTTTGTCCCACAGATAGAACAGTGAGACAGCCCTCATGCAAGACCTCAACGATCTCTTCTACTTCGTTCGCGTAGTCGAAGCCGGTGGCTTCGCCGCCGCCGGGCGCCAGCTGGGCATCCCCAAGTCGCGTCTGTCGCGGCGCATCGCCGAACTGGAAGAGCGGTTGGGCACGCGGTTGCTGCAGCGCACCACGCGCCAACTGAAGCTCACCGCGGTGGGTGAACGCTATCTGCACCATTGCCAGGCCATGCTGCTGGAAGCCGAGGCCGCTGACGAGGCGGTGGCCAGCATGAGCAGCGAGCCGCGGGGGCGCTTGCGGGTGTCCTGCCCGGTAGCGTTGGCCCATGCGTTCCTGCCGGACGTCATCAGCCGATTTCTGGAGCTGTACCCCCAGGTGCAACTGGACATGGTGTTGCTCAATCGCCGTGTCGACCTGATTTCCGAAGGCATCGACGTTGCCCTGCGCGTGCGAGAGCTGGGCGACGAAGACCCGGCGCTGGTCACGCGCCGGCTGCGCCAGGCGCAGATGCAACTGGTGGCCGCGCCCGGCTTTGCCGATCATGTCCGTGAGCCGTCCGAGCTGGCCTCCTTACCGGTACTGGGCGCTGCTGAAGCAGACCGGCTGGTGCATTTGCGCCTGCTGGGGCCCAATGGTCGCCAACAGGAAATCGCCCTGGAGCCACGGTTGGCCATCGATGATTTTGTGGTGCGCAATGCCGCCGTACGTGCCGGGCTGGGATTTACTGCGTTGCCGAGCATGTTCTGCGAGCATGAACTCGAACGCGGCGAGCTGGTGCGGCTGCTGCCGGACTGGTCGCTGCCGGGGGGCTATCTGCAGGCGGTTTACCCGCATCGGCGTGGGTTACTGCCTGCAGTACGAGTATGGATCGATCATCTGGCAGCATCGTTCGAAGCGTGTGGAGACCGTTATGTCTAGACAGACCATGACCGAGGAACAGGTGGCGGCGTTTTGCCTGGCGCTGCCCGGCGCACGGGAAGACTACAAGTGGGGCGGAATCCGGGTATTTTCGGTTGCCGGTAACAAGATGTTCGCAGTACTCGACCTGGCGGGGGCTGGCTTGTCGTTCAAGGTGGCCGATGAGCTGTTTCTGGGCTACTGCGACAGGCCAGGCGTGCGCCCGGCACCGTATCTGGCACGGGCGCGGTGGATCAGCATGGCGCCGCCCTACCCCATGGGCCGGGAAGAATTGTGTGACCTGCTGCAGCGCTCGCACCAGTTGGTGGTGCGGCGGCTGGCGAAGCGCTTGCAGGTGGGCCTGCTGATGTGAGGGCCCGCGAAGGGCAGTAAGAGGCCATCACCCCAGAGACAGTACATGCCCACCCAGAAACAGGTGATCAACCCAGAACATCTGGTGCAGCAATACAATCGCCCAGAACACTATCTGGTAAGAGGCCTTGCGTGTCTTGTGCCGGTAAAGCTGCTGGGCGATCAGCGCACCTGGCCAGCCACCCAGTAGCTCACTGGCATGCAGTACCTTCTCTGGCGTGCGCCAGGCCTGGGTACGGGCCTGCTGCTTATCCTGCCAATACAGCAGAACTGTAACCAGGCTTACAGCGGGATAAATCGCCAACGGCAGCCATGACTGCCCGCTCCAGGCCATCTGCGCCGCGCCCGCCAGCGGCAGCAGGCACAGCACCCCAAGCATCAGCAGCTTGAGGCGTACATTGCGTACGCCCTCTACCTTGAGCGCAGCACGCCGTTCTGCCGTTTGTGTCCGAGCCATATCAGCCGTGCGCCGTCGACCAGTCGACCCAGCCGAACTGCCAGGTGGCCAGGATCAGCAAACCGAAAGCTATGCGGTACCAGGCGAAGGCCGCATAACTGTGGTTGGCGATGAACTTGAGCAGGCCGCGCACTGCGATCATGGCGAAGATGAACGAAGTCACGAAGCCAATCGCGAACACTGGCAGATCGCTCGGCTGGAACAGGTCACGGTATTTGTAACCCGAGTACACTGCCGCACCGACCATGGTCGGCATTGCCAGGAAAAACGAGAACTCGGTGGCTGCCTTGCGCGACAGGCCGAACAGCAGGCCGCCGATGATGGTCGAGCCGGAGCGCGACGTGCCCGGGATCATCGCCAGACACTGCACGAACCCGATCTTCAAGGCATGCGACCAGCGCATGTCATCGACGTGGTCGACCGCCACGCTGTGGGTGCGGCGCTCGGCCCAGAGCATGATCACACCGCCGATCACCAGCGCCGTCGCCACGGTGATCGGGTTGAACAGATATTCATGGATCAGGTCGGCGAACAGCACCCCCAGCACCACCGCCGGCATGAACGCCAGCAGCAGGTTGGCGGTGAAACGCCGCGCCGCCGGCTGGCTTTTCAGCCCGAACACCACATCGAGGATCTTGCGCCGAAACTCCCATACCACCGCCAGGATGGCCGCCAACTGAATGATGATGTTGAAGGCCATGGCCCGTTCGCCACCAAAGCCGATCAGGTCAGCAACGATGATCTGGTGACCGGTACTGGAGATCGGCAAAAATTCTGTCAGTCCTTCGACCACGCCCAAGATGATTGCCTGAAAGGCAGTCCAAAAATCCATCATTCCCCCGGTTGGAGCGCTGCTGCTTGCAGGCCCCTTGTTCTTGATTTGCTTGTGATTGCCGCATGCGGCGCGGCCTTTTTACAGCGTCAGTTGGGACCCGTGCCAGTAGAAAAGTTCACGTGGCCTAAAGGTTTCATCTCGCGCGGCCGAAATCCTAGCAGAGCGGCTTGGCAAAGGCTTGCCCGGCATGCGGCATCACAGCCATTAACTAGCACTTAGCCATTAGTCGGGTTTGGCCAAGCGCCAAAGCATGCTTGGATGCACCTTCATAAAAAGAACAATGCGGGAGTGCCGTTCATGAAGACCTTGAGGTCAATGTCGATCAGCCGCCGTTTGTGGCTGATACTGCTGGTTGCAGTGGCAATGCTGGTGATGCTCGGCCTGCTGATGCTGCGTCAGATCCATGGCGACCTGTACCAGGCCAAGGCGGAAAAAACCCGCCATGTGGTGCAGACCGCTGCGGGCGTGCTGGCGTATTACCAAGGCCTGGAGGCCGCAGGCACGCTCAGCCGCGATGCGGCCCAGCAACAGGCCCTGCAGGTGGTGCGCGCACTGCGCTACGACCAGAACGACTACTTCTGGATCAACGACCTGGCGCCGAAAATGATCATGCACCCGGCCAACCCCAAGCTCGATGGCCAGGACCTCTCCGCCATTCGCGATCCTGACGGTTTCGCCGTATTCAACGAAATGGCTGCCCTCGCCCGCAGCCAGGGCGCAGGCCCGGTCAATTACCGCTGGCCCAAGCCTGGTGCCAGCGAACCGGTGGCCAAGACTTCTTATATTCAACTGTTCAAGCCATGGGGCTGGATCATCGGCTCTGGCGTGTACATCGATGATGTGCAGGCTGAATTCGCCCGCCAGTTGCGCCATGCCTCGCTGGTGGGCCTGGGTATCGCCCTGCTGATGGCTCTGGTGGTCATGCTCATCGCCCGCAGCATCGCGCGCCCGTTGCAGGAAGCGGTACAGGCGATGGGCAACATCGCCAGCGGCGAAAGCGACCTGACCCGACGCCTGGATACCCATGGCCGTGACGAAATCACCCACTTGGGCGAGCACTTCAACCGTTTCAACGGCAAGTTGCAGCGTGTGGTCGGCCAACTGCAGGGCGCGGCGCACTCGTTGGCGCAGTCCGCCGGGCATGTCGGTGACAATGCCGGTGCCGCGCAACAACGCAGCGCACAGCAATCGATGCAGATGGACCAGGTGGCAACAGCGGTCAACGAGGTGACCTACGCGGTGCAGGACGTGGCCAAGACCGCGGAGCAGGCTGCAGGCGAAATGCGCGCAGCGCAGCAGCAGGTGGAGCACGGGCAGCAAGCGATCCATGGCAGCCTGCAGCAGATCGACCGGCTTTCGGCAACTATCGAGCAGGCGGTACAAGTGATCCGTGACCTCGCCGGGCACAGCACGAAGATCGGCGGGGTGCTGGAGGTGATACGCTCGATCGCCGAACAGACCAACCTGCTGGCCCTCAATGCGGCCATCGAAGCGGCCCGCGCCGGCGAGCAGGGCCGTGGCTTCGCGGTGGTGGCTGATGAGGTGCGGCTGCTGGCCCAGCGCAGCGCGCAATCGACGGCAGAGATACACACCATGATCGAGCACCTGCAAGGTCAATCGGACGCCGCGGTCAAGGCCATCGCCACCAGCAGCGAAGCTTCGCGCCAGACAGTCGAGCAAGCCCGGGAGGCTGGCTCCAGCCTGGACGCCATCAGCCAGGCGCTGCACAACCTCACCGTGCTCAATGCCACCATTGCCAGCGCGACCTTGCAGCAGTCGCATGTGGTTGAGGAGATCAATCGCAATGTGCTGGACACCGCCGGGTTGTCGCAACAGACCGCCGATGCAGCGCGCCAGTCCAGTGATGCCGGCGTGGCGCTGGGGCGCCTGAGCGAAGAGTTGGAGCAACTGCTGCGCCAGTTCCGGGTATGAGGACACTCGTGGGAGCCGGCCCGTCGGTTCCCACTGGCATGCGCCAGCACTTGCTGCTGGCCTTCTACTCCTTCCTGCGCCCACACGCTACAATCGCGCCCCTTACCCTCTCCAAGGATCGCCGATGTCCGGCCTCGAACTCATCGCCGCCGTGCTTGGCGTCACTGCCGTCTGGCTCACCGTCAAACAGAACGCCTGGTGCTGGCCTATCGGCCTGGTGATGGTGCTCATTTATGGCTGGCTGTTCTTTGAGGTGAAGCTGTACTCAGGGATGCTGCTGCAACTGGCCTACGCCGGTTTGCAGTTGTACGGCTGGTGGCAATGGAAACGACCAGACCGGGTAGAGGACGCACGCGCAGTGTCGCGCCTGCCCGTGAAGGCTGTGTTCACAGGGCTGGCAGCGGGCCTGGTGCTCAGCGTTGCCCTTGGCGCAGCCATGGCCCACTGGACCGACGCCGCTCTGCCTTGGCTGGACGCTACGCTGACGGGCTTGAGCCTGGTCGCGCAACTGTGGATGGCGCAAAAACGCCTGCAGTGCTGGCCACTTTGGTTGGTGGTCGACCTGTTCTATGTTGGCCAGTACCTGCACCAGCAACTGTATTTCACGGCGGGCTTCTTCGGCGTGCTGACCCTCATTGCCGTGCGTGGCTGGCTGGAATGGGGCCGTGATCCGGCGTTGCAGCCAAGCAAGGTGCAACCATGAAGGTCTTGGTACTGTGCGGCCCGGAGTCCAGCGGCAAAAGCTGGCTTAGCGGCGAAATCCAGGCGCACTTTGGCGGTGTGGTGGTCAGCGAGTACGTGCGGCATTTCATCGACCAGCACTGCCGCGACACCTGCTACGCCGATATCACCCCCATCGCCCGCGGCCAGTTGGCCTGGGAAGACCAGGCCCGGGAGATGGCGCCGCCGTTGCTGATCCTCGATACCCACCTGCTCAGCAATATGCTCTGGAGCCAAGCGCTGTTCCAGGATTGCCCACCCTGGCTTGAACAGGCCTTGCTTGCACGCCACTACGACCTGCATCTGCTGCTCAGTCCGCAAGGGGTTGACTGGGTTGCCGATGGCCAGCGCAGCCAGCCCGACCTGGCTGACCGCCAGGCATTCTTCGATGACAGCCTGCAATGGCTGCAACGCCATCGGCAAAGGCTGCAAATCATTGATGGCCACTGGCCACAGCGTAGCGCCTCAGCATTACGTGCCGTGCAACACCTGCTGCTGGGCACAGCGCCGCACTGCCCCACCGAGTGTTAAACCGGTGATACACCACGCTGGGCGTTGACCCCCGTATTTGCGCACTTCCCCACCAATTGCGGGGGGAGTGTCAAGCAGGTGAGACATTGTTGAAAAGAGCGCTGCAGGCAACGTGCATAGCGTGCAAAACGGCGAGCGGCGGCAAATCTGTCTCTGCGCTGATACAACAACTTCCAGCCGCTCCCAGCTAGATTCTGCAAGCCACTGAATTCAAAGCCTTATCCAAAAGCGGCACGCCTCCTGCTCTCCTCCTCGCAACGCTGAACTAGGCCAGCGCTCGAAGAAGGAATCGCCGTCGTGAGCACACTGGATAAAGGCATTACCCGCCTCTTGCTTGTCGGTTGCGTACTGGGGGCAAGCATGGCGCTGCCGGTCCAGGCCGACAACGGCATCATCGTCATCACCCGCGATGTACAACCTCGGATGGCGATACGTGCGCCACTGGCGCCTGACCCCAACCCCACTACCGCCAACGCCAACCCATCCGCATACGTGCTCAAACAGAGCAACGAATTGAGCGATGGCGACTTCGCCAACATCACCAGTGGCACGGGAATCTCTTCGCTGATCACCCAGCAGACCGACAACCTGGGCGGCAACATCAGCAACCAGAACCAGCTACCGAACCTGGCAGCAGGCCGTGGCACAGGCTCGGGCAACGGTATTTCCAACATGGTCAACTCAAGTGTTCAGCGTGGCCTCGCCCCTCTGCAGATCCTTACCGGAGGCAAATGAGATGAGGCAGACGCTGTCTATCATGGCCGTGTTGTTCAGTGCATCGGCCCTCGCCCAATCCCCCGTTCCTGTGCTCAACAATGCCACCATCGACAGCTCCGGCGCGCAATACCAAGGCAACTTCAGCGTAAACCAGGCCGCCGGCGACCGGCAGCAACAGGCCAATGCCCGGGCTTTTGCGATGGGCCACGGGGCAGATGCAACTACGCAGATTCGCCAACGCCAGCAGTCGATCGTCGACCCCAACATGGGAGCCACCGCCAGCATTCAGGGCGACGCCTTCAGCCATGGCAGCGGCGCTCTTGGCGTCAACCAGAGCGCAGGCGCCAGCACCCAGCAGGCCAATGCCCTGCGCATCAGCATCAGTACACAACCGCAAAGCATCGATGACAGCGTCCTGTTGCAGCAGAACGTGGCGCTGATCAACAGCTCCGATCCAACTGATACCTCACCCGGCTATCGCCAGGTCACTACCGGTGACCAGGCATTCACCGGTAGTCGCGGGGTCATCCAGCTGAATCAGAGCGCCGGGGTGGGCAACCAGACGGCAAACACCCTGAGCGTACGGGTCGCGAACTGACCCAAACAGGTGAGAACAACACTTAACCTAAAAAGACGGAGAAACACCATGAAACCCTCGATGGCAATCAAGCCTCTGGTTTTCGCAATTGCTGCGGTCATGGCTGTTGCTGCACAAGCGGATCAGAACGACAGGCGTGGCAACGGCCACAACCACAACTACACACCACCGGCAAAAGCCGTGTACACCAGTGCCACTGCTGAAGCGACCGACATTCAGAGGAGCACTAACAACAGCATCCGCAACGAAGGCACCATCAACGAAGCCGAGATGAGCAGCTCCGGTACTGGCGCAAGTGGCAACGTGGGCGTCAACGTGGCAGCCGGTAACGGCAACCAGCAGGACAACGCCGCGGCCATCGCCAACACGTCGTCCGACAATGCCGACATCGACAACAGCTTCGTCTTCGGCACAGCCACCGCAACCGCCGATGTTGTCCAGCGCAGCAACAATAACACCGTCAACAACTGGTCGACCCAAAGCTCCGCGGTCATGAGCGGCTCGGCCGATGGCAGCAGCGGCAACATTGGTATCAACGTGGCTGGCGGCGACCTGAACCAGCAGAAAAATACCATGGCCATTGCCAACAACAGTGCCGGTATCGGTAACTCGACCGCCACCGCTTCGGCCGATCAGAATGGCCCTGGCCTGGAAGTCAACAACCGCGCCGACCGTACCTATACCGTCGATACGTTGACCTTCACCACCAGCAAGAGCGGGTCGTCCTCGCGTAGCGGCTCGTTCGATGCGAGCGTCGACAAGAGCTCCAGCTCGAGCTTCAGCGTGGCTGGCTCCAACAGCAGCAGCGCCAGCGGTTCGAAGAGCAGCAGCTCCAGCGGCTCTAGCAGCATGAACGCCAGCGGCTCCAACAGCAGCAGCGCCAGTGGCACCAACAGCATGGCTGCCAGCGGCTCCAGCGGTTGGGATGCCAGTGGTTCGGCCAGCCGGGACCACAGCTCTTCGTCTAGCGCTTCGCTGAACGCCTCGCTCGATGCCAGCATTGAGGGCAGCGCCTCTTCCTCCGAAACGTTTGGCCGCTTCGAGCGTTCTCGCAGCTCCGACTTCGATGCATCGCTCAACGCATCGCTTGACGCCTCGGTGGACAAGTCGCATGACTCGGCCAGCAACTCGTCGTTCGACAAGTCCTACAACTCGTCCTTCGACAAGGCGTATGACTCTTCGTATGACCGTACCCGTGACTCGTCCTATGACAAGTCTCGCGATACCGCCTACGAGAAGGCACACGATTCGGCATGGGAAAAAGCGAGCGCTTCGGCCTACGAGAAAGCTGGCGAAAAAGCGTCGGAATCTTCGGACAGCATCTCGAAGAGCTTCAGCGAGTCTAGCGAGTTTGCGCTGAGCAACACCGTGTCGTTCCAAGTGCTGACCCCGACCGGCTGGGCCAACCCTGTGACCAACACCGCGACCCTGAGTGGTTCGGTCAATGGTGGCAGCGGCAACCTGGGCGTCAACGTGGCAGCAGGTGTGGGCAACCAGCAAAGCAACTCGCTGGCCATCTCCAACACCTCGATGTAACAACTGCGGCCTGGAGGCCCCCTTCGGGGGGCCTCTTTCTAACAAGAAAAAGCAGGGGGCGTCGAACATGCGCATGATCGCCTTGGCAGTGTTGCTGAGCATGGCCGGTGTCAGCGAAGCAGCCCAGATGCCATTGTCCGTGCTACCGGGTGGCGCGGTGATCTACAAACCCATCCAGAGCATCCGCGAGCGCAAGTTCGCTGACCTGGTACAGCAGAAAACCGACTTCAGTTGCGGCGCCGCATCTCTGGCAACCATCCTGCGCCAGGCCTACTGGCTTGACGTCGACGAACAACACGTGATCGAGGGGATGCTGGCACACGCTGACCAGGATCTGGTCCGCACCCAAGGCTTCTCGATGCTCGACATGAAGCGCTACGTGGAAAGCCTGGGCATGCGTGCCCGCGGCTACCGGGTAGCCCCGGACACCTTGCACAGTATCCGCATACCGGTAGTCGTGCTGCTGGACATCCGCGGCTACAAGCACTTCGTGGTGATGCAAAAAGTCGATAAAGGCTGGGTATACGTCGGCGACCCGGTACTAGGGCACAAGCGCTTCAAGATCGATGACTTCGTCAAAGGCTGGAACGGCATCATCTTCGCCGTCATCGGCCAAGGGTACGACAAGAACAATATCCTGCTCGATCCGCCGCTGCCGCTGAGCGCCAAGAACCGTGTCAGCAACTTCACCCCGGTGCAGGACGCCGAGCTGATGGACTTCGGCTTCATCCAAAGCGATTTCTTCTAATGACAATGGGCAAGACGCTCCGGGAGCATCCCATGAAGACTTCAATCTGGCTGGCCGCCATTTGCCTGGCCGCCAGCCTTCCGACACAGGCAGAAACGTTCAAACCGATCGAGCTGAAGGATCAGGAACTGGCCAACCTGCGCGGGCGCTACGTTATGCCTGGGCGCATCGTCAGCTTTGGCATCGTCATGACCAGTACCTGGCAGAACGCCAACGGTGAAGTGATTGGTGCAACCTCCGCGATGCAGATCCAGCAGTCGACCATCAAGCCGCAGTTCTATGTATCGATGATCAATGAAAAAGGCACAGGCAGGCCGCAATCGGGCAGCGCCGGCACCGGTACCGTCACCGGCGGCGGTGGCCTGAACAGTACCGAAGGCGTAACCCAGGTCGTGCGTGCTGCCGGCGATTACAACACCGCCCATAACAATGTCGACATCAATGTCACCAAGGCCAACGAAGCGTCAGCGGCACAACCCCAAGGCCAGGCCCTGGCCGCAGGTACCACGCTGGTCGGTGCCAATGGCGCAGGCTCGCTGAGTGTCACCTCCAGCGGCACCGGCGTGCAACTGAGCATCATCGCCAGCAACAACCAGGGCAACACCGTGCAGCGCCTGGGTCAGGGTGGCCTTATGCAGAACACTACCCTGCTCGGCGCCAGCAACCGCGTCAGCAACCTGACGTCGCTCAATGTGGTGCTGCGTGATGCGCCCACAGCCGGATCGATGGCCCCAAACCTTGATCAGCTCAAAGGCCTTCGTAATCTCGGATACTGATCTACGCTCAGTCTCATCGTATGTAGTCAGAAGGGACGGCTAACCCATGCACCGTTTGTTGACGTTCAGAGCTATCGTTTGTTTGACAACCTTGGCCCCGGCCACTCTGCTACAGGCGGCAACCGACCCACAGGTCGAAACTCTCAAACAGGAACTGATGGCGCTCAAAGAGCGCTATGAAGCCCAACAGAATGCACTGATGGTACTGGAACAACGCCTGCGCCAGGTGGAGGAGGCGCCGCGAGCGCCAGCGCCCAAACGCCTGACAAAGTCCCCCGCCGAAGGCGTCAAGGGTGGCCAGACCGTGGCATCGGGCGCTCCTGGGACCACCGGCAGTTCCTATGGCCAATCGCTGCAGGATGATTCGGAACCTGCGCAAAGTGTGTCCAACCTGTACGACGAAGCCAGCGGTTTCTTCGGCGGCGGCAAGTTCAGTGTCGAAACCGGGCTGACCTACACCCACTACGACACGCGCGCCTTGACCCTTAACGGCTTCCTCGCCCTCGATTCGATCTTCCTCGGCAACATCAACATCGACCGCATCAAGGCAGACAACTGGACGCTGGACCTGACGGCACGCTACAACGTCGATCAGCGCTGGCAGTTCGACATAAACGTTCCCATTGTCTACCGCGAATCGACCTACTCTTCCGGCGGTGCGGGGGGTGCTGCCGGTGTCAGCTCCGATGGTACCGTTACCCGCGACCCCGCCCTCGGTGATATCAACGTCGGCGTGGCCTATAAGTTCCTCGATGAGTCGGAGAACTGGCCCGACGCAGTCGCCACATTACGCATCAAGGCGCCCACCGGCGACGACCCCTATGGCATCAAACTCATCCCGGTCGCCGGTAATGACAACCTGGCTGTCCCTGAGGACCTGCCGACCGGCAACGGTGTCTGGGCGATCACGCCCGGCATCTCGCTGGTCAAGACCTTCGACCCGGCCGTGCTGTTCGCCAGCCTGTCCTACACCTACAACATGGAGGACTCGTTCAGCGACATCAGCCCCACGGTCAACACCAAGGTGCCTGGTGACGTGAAACTCGGCGACTCTTGGCAGATCGGCGGCGGTATTGCGTTTGCCTTGAACGAAAAAATGAGCATGTCGTTCTCGGTCACCGATCAGTTCTCGAGCAAGAGCAAGATCAAACCCGACGGCGGTGACTGGCAGTCAATCACCAACAGCGACTACAACGCGGCGAACTTCAACATCGGCATGACCTTCGCGGCCTCCAACAACCTGACCATCGTCCCGAACCTTGCCATCGGCCTGACCGATGATGCCCCTGACTTTTCCTTCAGCCTGAAGTTCCCTTACTACTTCTGACGTCACTGTAACCGGGCTCCCGGCGGGCCCGGCTTTTGGTAACCAACCCTTAAGTCAGCCGCTTTCATGACCCCACCCTGCTATGATTGCCCATACATTTGTGACGTTTTAACGGCAATCAAGGAAAGTTTTTGTGAAAAACCCGCACGGCCATCCGCATACCCGGCTCGTAGCCCTTGCGACCCTGGTAATAGTGATACCCCTGGCTGCGCGCACCCTGCTGGGTTGGTCCAACCCGCTTGGCTATCTTTCGGACCTTGCCTTGGGCAGCCTGCTGGTGCTGCTGTTGTACCGCAGGCCCTGGTGGCTGGCCACGCCCGTGCTGCTGGCGTGGGCTGCATTGTGGGTCGCTTCGGCAGAGCTGGTCAGTGCAGTGGGCCGGCTGCCTACCAGTGCCGACCTGAGTTACCTGTTCGATACACAGTTCATGGAAAACTCCACCGACGGCGGGCTTGCCCATGCCTGGCTGCCGTGGGTCATGGGCGCTGGCTTGCTGGTTTGGGCGCGCTCTGCCTGGCGCAGCCGCACAACGCCTGACGCACCGCTGGGCCCCAAGGCGCTGGCCATACCGTTGACGTTGTTTGGTTTGCACTGGGGCGCTCAGCATCTGGCGCCGTCCGACGCCGATCAGTGGCGCCAGTACAACCTTCCCCATCAGCTCCTTTCCGTCGGCGTCGGTACGCTGCAGCACAAGGCACTGAGCTGGGCCGGGCAAACGCAACCGATCACCCCCCTTCCCACTGCCGGCCTGACCCAGTCAGACCTGAACGGCCAGAAGTTGCCAAGCGGGCGTGCCCGCAACCTGCTGGTGATCACCCTCGAAGGCATCCCCGGCGCCTACGTGCGGCTTAACCGTCAGGCCCTGCACAGCCGTTTTCATGAAAACCTGATGCCCAACCTCAGCCGCTGGGCAGAGCGTGGGATGAACACGCCAGACTACGTATTGCATACCCACCAGACCATTCGTGGCCTGTATGCGATGCTTTGCGGTGATTACGACAAGCTGGCCAACGGTACGCCAAAGGGTATGGAACTGCTCACCCAGCATCAGCGCAACCAGGCTTGCCTGCCAGCCCAGCTGCGCCAGGCCGGCTTCACCACGCATTACCTGCAAGGCGCTGGCCTGCGCTTCATGGCCAAGGACCGCATCATGCCGCACATCGGTTTCGACTCGGTGCACGGCCTGGAATGGTTCAGCAACGAGAACTACCTGCAATTCCCCTGGGGCAAGGATGACCGCGCGTTCTTCGAGGGCGCGCTAGACTACGTGGGCCAGCTCAGGCAACAAGACCGCCCCTGGATGCTTACCCTGCTGACCGTGGGTACCCACCAGCCATACTCGGCGCCCGCTCAATACCTGGAGCGGCATGACACAGCCAAGCAGGCTGCGGTGGCTTATCTGGATGACGCAATCGGTGCATTTCTCGACAACCTCGAACGCCAAGGCGTGCTTAAAGATACGCTGGTCGTAATAACCTCCGACGAGTCCCACGGTATCGACGGCGTGCGCCTTGCCTCCTCTTGGGGCTTCAACCTGACCTTGGCCCCGGAGCAGGCGCAGCTACCCCATATCAAACATGGCACCTATGGCCATATCGATCTGGCAACGTCCTTGCTCGATTATTTCGCCCTGCCAATACCTGCCGCCTTGGGCGGCCGCTCGCTTTACCGCGATTACGATACGGGTCGCGAGATGATTTCCTACACCAACGGCATGTTGCGCTACCACGATGGCCGGGGTGTATTCACCGAATGCGACTTCCAGCAGCGCTGCCGCCGCTATGCCAGCGAGGGCTTCATTGCCGAAAAGGCCAAGTACCTCGGCGCTGGTGACAGCCGACTCGGTGCTCAACTCGGCGCGCTGGCCGGCGTGCTGGATCAGTCCTTGCTGCAGACGCCGCTCAACCTGCGCTATCAGTTCGGCGGCCCCTCGCCCATCCAGTTGCAAGCGCGAATTCGCGATGACTGGGCCGATAACCTGATTGGCGCGCAGTACCTGGAGATGCCTGGGGGGTCACGCACACGAGTACGGGTCAAGGTACGCGCACTCGATCCACAGCATGCCGCCTATATTCAACTCAAGGCCAAGGAACTGGAGCAGGATGTGCCATTGGGGCTGCCTGACGAAATTCGTGTGACTGCCGCCGAGCCGCTGGAGATGGAGTTCGGCTTCGACAACCCGACGCAGCGCAAGGCGTTTTCGTTCCACCTGCTGGGGTATGGCGCAGGGGAAGTCGAAGTCAGCGATTTCAGTGTGATCACGGCGCTGCCAGGCGAAGAGGAGACGGCCGAAGAGGGTTCGGACGGGCATATCGCTCAGTCGAGCTGAGCGGCTCTCTGTGGGAGGCGCCTCCCAAGGTAGGCGCCGCTACAAAAAAATTCAGCGAATCTGGTGCTTGTGCAATAGCCGATAGAACGTAGGCCGTGATATTCCGAGCACCTTTGCGGCAAAGCTCAGGTTGTTGCTGTGCCTGTTGAGCACATCACACAAGGCCTGACGTTCTGCCCGATGCTTGTAGTCTTCCAGGGTACCCAACGGCAGATCTTCCTGTTCCAGTACATGCAGGCCAAGGTCTTGAGCCTCGATCTGTCGCCCTTCTGCCAGCACCAGCCCCCGACGCACCCGGTTGGCCAGCTCCCGCACATTGCCCGGCCAATTATGGCGGCCCATTGCAGCCAAAGCGTGGTCACTGAATGTGCGCGGCCTGCGGCCTGTTTCCAGGCTGTAGAAATGGGAAAAATGGTTGGCCAGCATCGACAGGTCACCATGCCGGTCTCGCAAAGGTGCTGTCACTACCTGCAAGACATTGAGCCGGTAGTACAGGTCTTCGCGAAAGCGGCCTTGTTCGATGGCACGCTCCAGGTCCACGTGCGTCGCCGCCAGCACCCGCACATCGACCGGTATCGGCTGGTTTCCACCTACCCGCTCGATGTGCTTTTCCTGCAAAAACCGCAGCAGGTTAGCCTGTAATTCCAACGGCAGGTCGCCAATTTCGTCGAGGAACAAGGTGCCGCCATGGGCTGCTTCGATACGGCCGACCTTGCGCTGGTGGGCGCCAGTAAAAGCGCCCTTCTCATGCCCGAACAGCTCCGACTGGATCAGGTGCTCGGGTATCGCACCGCAATTGATGGCGATAAACGGCATTTCGCAGCGCTGCGACTGCCGATGCAGGGTGCGAGCGACCAGTTCCTTGCCTGTACCGCTTTCTCCGCGAATCAACACCGGTGATTCGGTTGGGGCCAGCTTGCCCAGCAGTTTGCGCAATTCGAGAATCGGCCGGCTGTCGCCGAGCAGCTCGTCCTTGAGGCCATCGATCGGCACGCTTCCCTTGCCCCGCAAGCGGGCCATGCCAAACGCGCGCCCCAAGGTCACCAGAACCCGAGACACATCGAACGGCAAGGTATGGAAGTCGAAGAACCACTCGCAAACGAAGTCACCCACATTCTGAATTCGCAGTTGTTCGGCGTTGAGCACCGCGATCCATTCGGTGTTGCTGCGCTTGATCATGTCCTTGACTGCATCCGGGTGTCGCAAATGCGAATCCTGCAAGCGCAGCAGGCCAATATCGCAACGGTGCTCCAGCGCCAGGTCAAGGCTACAGCTGTGAACATCCCAACCGGCGTTTTCAAGACCGGGCAACAGGCGGTGGCAATCGTCGCAGGGGTCGACGATGAGCAAGCGACGAAGGGATGCGGTTTCGTGCATGACCGTTCCTTGGCGCCAGATTATGGTTTTTTACGAGAAAACAGTAAGTTGCGGCGCCCATTTAACAGTAGCAACGAACTTGACGCTGCCCACTACCGTCTGTCCGCCCATTTCTGACGGTTTTCGGGCATTCGGGAATTTTTCGTAATAAACGGCGTCACAGGCGGCGCAGGAAACAAAAAATGTGTGCGTCGTAAAAAAATTTACAACCACTGTGTGACTTCACCCCTAACTTGGAGCATCAGTACAAATAACCCCGCGCTGCGTATCGCGACAACCTGAAGCGATAGCAGTTACGCGGACTTGAATTTCGATGTTTGGGACCATAGAGAGACCGAACCATGAATGCCCCGCTCCGTGTCAACGAAGCACTGCTGATCGCCGACCACGCCTTCGAACCCTTCCAGTGCGTCGCCTGGGATGCACCCAACGGTACTGGTGAGCTGAGCCTGGCAGTGATCGACCGGACCAGCACCCGTATCGGCAGCAAGCAAGTGTCTTCGCGCATCTATTCCGACCCGGCCCAGTGGGCCAGCCTGATCGAAGAAGTGCGTGCCGAACTGTGCCAGAAAGGCTATGCCCTGCAACCCTGGTCGATGCCGAAGTAATATCAGAGTTTGCGTGCAAGTGCGTGTTCGGCACGCACTTGTGCAACTTTCCAGTACCACTCAGGCAACTTGCAGAACTGCGACAAAGTGTCGCCCCACCCTCGCGCAGTGCATCACTCTTTTAGCTTGAATTGCTCGATATGCTGATAGCGTGCTTGCAATTGCATGGCAAGTTGCTGTGCCCGCCCCAGACGAACCGGCGCCATTTCCATGTCCACCAATAGTGTGGCACAGGGCATCGGCTGCAGATCATTTGAGCGCTGCAGACGTCCATCGGTGAATACCAGGCAGCGCTGCTGCTCCTGTGGGTGGGCTTTTTGCCTTGCCTGCAGCCAGCGCCTGCCCTGCTCCAGGGCTGCGATCAGCGGCGTACCGCCGCCAGCACCCAATGCGTTCAACCAGGGTTGCAGTGACGCCGAGGCTTTCAGGCCATGACGCTGCCACTGCGGTGCACCGCCGCTGGCGGTCAGCAAGGCTAGTCGCGCACGCTGGCGGTAAGCCTGGTCGAACAACTCTGCCAGCAGCCCTTTACTCTGTGCCAGTGCCTTGTGCCGGCGGGTGGAGGCCGAAGCATCGACGATCACCAGCCACAGCTGGGCAGCACTGCCTTGGCGCTGTTGCCAGCAAAGGTCTTGGCGCACGCGTGGTCGCCCTTTCAGCAAAGTAGACAGCCAGGCCACGCGGCCCTTCCCCGCTGCACGCACGCGGCCACGGCTGGCACCGCTCAGCTTACCGACCCGGGGCAAGGCATCCGCCACATTAGTGCCTGGCGGGCGGATGCTCAGGGCTTTTTTGCCCAGTTCGGCACCTCACGCCGGGCACCGCTGGCCACAGGCTGCGCAGGCAGCGCGCCCCAATCACCCTGCCCGCCCTGGCTATGCCCATCGCGACCGCCTGCCTCGGGGGGATTGGAAGGTGGTGCCACCTCTGGCGGTACGCGGCGTCGATGGCGCAATGCGAATTCCGCGACCGCATCGACATCAAGCTCCTCGATCGCCTCGCCACCGCGCCAGGCACAATGGGCGCGGGCGGCACGTAGCCAGACCAGGTCTGCACGCAGGCCGTCGACCCCAGCGGCGAAACAGCGCTCGGTGATCCAGGCCAAGGCCTGATCGTCCAGCGCTATCGCTGCCAGCCCCTGACGCGCCGCATGACAGCGTTCGCGCAACTGTGCCTGAGCAGCGGCCCACTGTTCACAGAACGCCAGGGGGTCGGTGTCGAATGCCAAGCGACGACGAATGATCTGCTGGCGCGCCTGTGGCGCGGGCAAGCCATCGAGCACCACATTCAGACCGAAGCGGTCGAGCAGCTGCGGACGCAACTCGCCTTCTTCGGGGTTCATGGTGCCAATCAGAACGAAACGGGCACTGTGGCGGTGGGAAATGCCGTCACGCTCTATACGGTTGGTGCCGCTGGCAGCCACATCGAGCAAAAGATCGACCAAGGTGTCGGGTAGCAGGTTGACCTCATCGACGTACAGCACGCCGCCATCAGCCTGGGCCAGCACCCCTGGCGAAAATTGCGCCTTGCCCTGCCCCAGTGCCGCATCGAGGTCGAGCGTGCCGACCAGCCGTTCCTCACTGGCGCCCAGCGGCAGGGTGACGAACGGCCCCTCACCGAGCAGGTCGGCCAAGCCGCGAGCCAAGGTACTTTTGGCCATGCCACGCGGGCCCTCGATCAGCACGCCGCCGATTTTCGGGTCGATTGCGGTCAGGCACAGCGCCAGCTTCAGGTCGTCTGCACCGACCACGGCCGCCAGGGGAAATTGCACGGGTTCACTCATTTCAAGCTTGTTCCTCGCCGTCGAGCAACTGCTCCTCAAGGGCTTCGCGGTATTCACTAGGCGCTTCCCAGAGCCCGCGCTGCTGGGCCTCCAGCAATCGCTCGGTGAGGTCTCGCAAAGCCTCGGGGTTATGCTCACGCATGAAGTCGCGGGTCGCCGGGTCGAGCACATAGGCATCGGCCAGCGACTGATAATGATGGTCATCGATCAGGTGTGTGGTGGCATCGAAAGCGAACAGGTTGTCGACCGTCGCCGCCAGTTCGAAGGCGCCCTTGTAGCCGTGCCGCTTGGCCCCGTCGATCCATTTGGGGTTGAGGGCTCGGGCGCGAATGACCCTGTTCAGTTCCTCTTTGAGGGTGCGGATACGCGGCCGATCGACCTGGCTGTGGTCGCCGTGATAACTGGCCACCACCGCACCGGACAAGGTTTCGGACGCCGCCAGCATGCCACCTTGAAACTGGTAATAGTCGTTGGAATCGAGCAGGTCGTGCTCATGGTTGTCCTGGTTCTGCAGCACCGCCTGGACCTGGCCCAGCCGCCTGGCGAACTGAACACGCGCCGGGGTGCCTTCGTCACTGCCACCGTAAGCGTAGCCGCCATGGTTGAGGTACACCTCGGCCAGATCGTCCCGGCTATGCCACAGGCGGCCATCGATTGCATTCTGCACCCCGGCCCCGTAGGCGCCGGGCTTGGCGCCGAATACCCGCCAACCGGCCTGGCGTGCAGCCTGTTCGGCCTCCACCCCTTCAGCCTGCAGCGCCGCTCGCTCGGCACGCACCCGCGCCGCCAGGGGGTTGAGGTCATCCGGTTCGTCCAGCGCCGCTACCGCCTGTACCGCGGCATCGAACAGGCGGATCAGGTTGCCGAAGGCATCGCGGAAAAAGCCCGAGACACGCAGGGTCACATCCACCCGTGGGCGATCGAGCAGGCTCAACGGCAGGATCTCAAAATCGTCGACACGCTGGCTACCGGTAGCCCATACCGGGCGCACGCCCATCAGCGCCATGGCCTGGGCAATATCGTCACCGCCGGTGCGCATGGTTGCCGTGCCCCACACCGAAAGGCCAAGCTGGCGCAAATGGTCGCCGTGGTCCTGCAAATGGCGCTCGAGGACCAGGTTCGCTGAGGCGAAACCCAGGCGCCAGGCAGTCGTGGTGGGCAGGTTGCGTACATCCACCGTATAGAAGTTGCGGCCCGTGGGCAGTACATCCAGGCGACCGCGGCTGGGTGCCCCGCTGGGGCCGGCTGGTACGAAGCGCCCCGCCAATGCTGCGAGAAGGCCATTGATCTCGGCCGGCCCGCAGGCATCCAGGTCTGGAGCTACCTGCTCCTGTAAGGCCTGTACCACCTGGCGTACCGGCTGCCATTGCGCCTCGTCGGGCAATTGCAGAGCGCCGCCCAAAGCTTGCTCGATCACCTGCAGAGCCAGCAGTTCAAGGCGTTCCCGGCTGTCGCCAAAGGTACGCCACGGTGCTTCGCTTACGGCCTGCAGTAGCGCCGGGCGCGGTCCCGCCCAGTTTTGCCCCAGGTCACAGTCCAATGGGTCGAAGCCCAGCACCAAAGCCTTGGCGAGTGTGCGCAACAAACTGGCGTTACCACCCCGACCATCACCGCGCTCGACCCGAAGCAAAGCCAGCAAGGTGTCGATCCGCAGGCGGGCTTGCGGAGACTGGCCAAATACGTGCAGGCCATCACGAATCTGCGATTCCTTGAGATCGCACAGGTAGGTATCCAGGCGTGGCAGCCATACGGCGGCGTCGTCCAGTTGCCCTTCCAGTTGCAGCTCCCGGTCGATGTGGTTGGCCTTGACCAGCTCGAGAATGTCGCGCTGCAGCTCACGGGCGCGGCGCGGGTCGAGCATCTGCGCTTCGTAGAACTCGTCAGCCAGCTGTTCAAGATGGCGCAACGGGCCGTAGGTTTCGGCTCGGGTCAACGGTGGCATCAGGTGGTCGATGATCACTGCCTGCGTGCGGCGCTTGGCCTGGGCACCCTCGCCCGGGTCGTTGACGATAAACGGGTAGATGTTCGGCAGCGGGCCGAGTAGCGCATCCGGCCAGCACTGGTCAGACAGGCCGACGCCTTTGCCGGGCAGCCACTCCAGGTTGCCATGTTTGCCCACATGGATGACCGCATCGGCGGCAAAGGCGTGGCGCAGCCAGAAATGGAATGCCAGGTAGCCATGCGGCGGAACCAGATCCGGGTCGTGGTACACCGCACTGGGGTCGACCTGGTAACCGCGTGCCGGCTGGATGCCGACGAAGGTCAGGCCATAGCGCAGCCCGGCCACCATCAGGCGGCCGCTGCGGTACATCGGGTCCTGCTCGGGCGCCCCCCAGCGTTCCAGCACAGCCTTGCGGTTGGCTTCGGGCAGGCGCTCGAAAGCGGCCTGGTAATCTGCCAGGCTCAGGCTCTGGGCGCAGGGGCGCTGGTCGAGGTGATCGAGATCGTTGGTGACGCCGCCGAGCAATTGGTGAATCAATTGGGTGCCGCTGTCCGGCAGTTCGCCCAGCGGGTAGCCTTCAGCCTGCAGCGCCTTGAGAATGTTAAGCGCCGCCGCAGGGGTATCGAGCCCAACACCATTGCCGATGCGCCCGTCCCGGGTCGGGTAGTTGGCCAGCACCAGCGCAATGCGCTTTTGCCCATTGGGCAGGCGCGCCAGCGCCACCCAGCGCCTGGCCAGCTCGGCGACAAAATCCATACGCTCCGGATGGGCGCGATAGCACACTACGTCAGACTGGCTGCGCTCGCTGCGCCAGGCCATGTCCTTGAAGCTCACCGGCCGGGTAATGATGCGCCCGTCCAGCTCGGGCAAGGCAATGTGCATGGCCAGGTCGCGTGCGCCCAGGCCTTGCTCGCTGGCTTCCCAACCAGGTTGGTTGTCTTGCGCACAGATGGCCTGCAGCACCGGTATGTCCCGGCGAAACGGCCGCAGGCTGGGACGCTCCGGACTGGACATGGCAAAGCCCGTGGTATTGATCAGGACCTCGGCGCCCGCTTCGTCCAGCCAGTTTTCGACCTGTTCCAGGCAGGCGCTTTCCTTGAGGCTGGCAACGGCGATCGGCAGCGGATTGAGGCCGGCCGCCTGCAGGCGCTGGCAAAACACGTCGATGAACGCGGTATTGGCTGCCTGCAGGTGCGAGCGGTAGAACAGTAGCGGCGCTACCGGGTGCTCCGGGTGCCACTGGGCGTACCAGTCCTGGAGCGTGGCATTGGAAGTGCCCGGGTGATACACCGAGGTGCGTGGCAACGGTTGCGGTGCATCCCAGCTGTAATCGCGGCCCAGCCACTGGCTGGCAAGGTACTTGAACAGATTGACGGCGTTGGCCTTGCCGCCCTGACGCAGGTAGTGCCAAAGGCGCTCGGCTGGCTCTCCAGTGACGGTGCCAAGCCCGGTCAATTCCGGATCGGGGCGGTCGTCACCGGGCACCAGGATCAATTGCACGCCGCGTGAAGCCAGTTCGACCAGTTGTTCCACCCCATAGCGCCAGTAGCCGACGCCACCGTGCAACGACACCAGGATCACCTTGGCGTGGCGCAGCACCTCGTCGACATACAGGTCGACGGAGGCATGGTTCTGCACCTGCATGGGGTTGGCCAGGCGCAGGCTGGGGTAGTCGTCCGGCAGTTGCTCGGCGGTTTCGGCGAGCAACGCCAAATGCGAGTCGCCGCTGCAGAGGATCACCAGCTCGGCGGGTGTCTGGCCGAGGTCGGCGATGCTGTCGTCCGGCACGAAGCCGCCGGGCTGGGTCCGCAGCAGGTGCATGGGTCAGGCGCCCAGTGCCTGGCGCAGACGCGCTTGCAGATGCGCGGCATCAAGGTCTTGGCCGATCAGCACCAGGCGGGTGATGCGCGGCTCATCGGCACGCCAGGCGCGGTCGAAGTGCTTGTCGAAACGGGTGCCTACACCCTGCACCAGCAGGCGCATCGGCTTACCGGGAATGGCCGCGAAGCCCTTGGCGCGGAGGATGCCGAACTCCACCACCAGTTGGGTCAGGGCATCGAGCAGCAGCGCTTCGTCGGCCTCTGGCAGGTCGATGGAGATGGAGTCGAAGGCATCGTGATCGTGATCATCGTGGCCTTCACCGTCGTGATGCGAATCATGGTGAGTGCGGCGGCCATCGATGTGCGCCTCGGACTCTGCCCCGACGCCCAGCAGCACGTTCAGCGGCAGGCGGCCGCTGCTGGCCTCGATCACCTTGACCGCAGGCGGCAATTCTTCGGCCACTTCGGCGCGCACTTTGGCCAGGCCTTCGGCGTCGATCAGGTCAGCTTTGTTCAATACCACCAGATCGGCACTGGCCAGTTGATCGGCGAACAATTCGTGCAGCGGCGACTCATGGTCCAGGTTGGGGTCGAGCTTGCGTTGGGCGTCGACCTGGTCCGGGTAGGCGGCGAAGGTACCGGCGGCGACAGCTGGGCTGTCGACCACGGTGATAACCGCGTCGACGGTGCAGGCGTTGCGGATTTCCGGCCACTGGAAGGCTTGCACGAGCGGTTTTGGCAGCGCGAGGCCGCTGGTTTCGATGAGGATGTGGTCGAGGTCGCCACGGCGCGCCACCAGTTCACGCATGACCGGGAAGAATTCTTCCTGCACGGTGCAGCAGAGGCAGCCGTTGGCCAGTTCGTAGACGCGGCCGCTAGCCTCTTCTTCGGTGCAGCCGATGCTGCACTGCTTGAGGATTTCACCATCGATGCCGAGTTCGCCGAACTCGTTGACGATGACTGCGATGCGGCGGCCTTGGGCGTTGTCGAGCATGTGCCGGAGCAAGGTGGTCTTGCCCGAGCCGAGAAAGCCGGTGACGATGGTGACGGGGAGTTTGGCCAGTGTTTTCATGTCGCGTTGCCCTTGGCAGGATGGCGCGGGCATGCGGGACGAAAGCCGCGGCCAGGTTGGCCGGGCTCGTTCGCCACCGGATCACCCCGCCCGGTTGATAGTCGAAAACGTTGCGAGGCAGGTCTCCTGGCTTGCACCGTTGCGGCCCTTTCGATCACGGGGCTGGCGGGATGACGCCTTCCCGCGCTTGGGCGCAGTGGCTGTGTCGATCCGTTACCGGTGCTTACAGTTGCGGGGGCAGCCGCGGCTTGTACCGCGTTCCCGTCTTAGCTTCGGCCTGGCCGAAGAACCTCGAAGCGGCAAGGCTACGCGGGGGGTGGCAGGTGGTCAACTGTTGGCGTGCACCACCCACACCCCTCTCCAATTAACCCTGCTGTTGCTGTCTGTTGCTGTTGCTGTTGCTGTTGCTTTTCTAGCGCGCAAGTACAGGCACCACAGATTGCGACTTCAGGAGGCCGAGCGCAGGTCTTGCGGAGGGAGGTGACGGGCATGGATGCCCGTCAAGCGCTTCGGCCCATGGATGGGCCGTGAGCGCG
>NZ_MOMO01000033.1:0-1621 GCF_009933855.1 Pseudomonas sp. SG-MS2
CACGCCACCGGCACCGGCAACCGAACTGCGCCTCAATGCTGCCGGCGATCAGTTGAGCGGCGTCGGCGAAGCAGGCACCACGGTAAGGGTATACCTGGGCACCACTGAAATCGGCACCGCCACGGTGGCTGCCGACGGCACCTTCGTGGTCGACCTCAGCTCGCCGCAGCTCAATGGCCAAAGCCTTCAGGTAACCCTGACAGACGAAAGCGAAAACGTATCGCCCAACAGCTCGGTCACCGCGGTCGATACCACGCCGCCGGCTGCGGTTGTCGCGTTGCTCAACGACAGCGGCACCCAACTCACCGGTAGCGGCGAAGCAGGGGCGCGCATCACCGTGATGAACGACCGTGGCGACATGGTCGGCCAGGGCGTGATCGACCCTGACGGCACCTTCGTGCTTGACCTGACAACCCCACAGATCGACGGCCAGGTACTGACCGTCGTCGCTCAGGACGTCACCGGCAACCCCTCCGCGCCATTCGAAGTGACCGCACCGGACTTGGTGCCACCAGCGCAACCTGCCGACTTGGCGCTGGACCCGACGGGCACGCTGCTGATCGGTAGTGCCGAACCCGGCAGTACCATCACCGTGCGTGGCCCGGACAACACCATTGTCGGCACCGTCCAGGCCACCGTAGACGGCACCTTCAGCGTGACGTTGAGCCCGGCGCAGACCAACGGTCAACTGCTGACCGTGGTCTCTACCGATGACGCCGGCAATGCTTCGCTGCCAGCCACCTACCAGGCTACCGACACGTCGCCACCTGCTCTGGTCACCAACCTGGCAATCAATACCGACTACGACGTGCTCACCGGGCGCGGTGAGCCCAACGCTACAGTGACCGTCAGCCTGGCAGGCAATCCCATCGGCACCGGCGTGGTCGATGCCAGCGGCAATTTCTCCATTGAACTGGACCCCGCCCCCGGGCCTGCCGCCATCTTGACCGTCACCCAGAACGACGGCGCGAACACCTCGGAGGAAGAAACTTACCTGACTCCCCTGGTTCCACCTCCAGCACCCCCCACCGATGTGGTGCTCGGCAGTGACGGCCTGACGCTGACCGGCAATGCCACCAGTGGCGCGTCGATACGCGTCTACGACGAAGACGGCGACTTGATCGGCAGCGGCGTAGCCGACCTCAACGGCGACTTCAGCCTTCAACTCGATACCGCACAACTCAATGGGCAGTCACTGTCGGTCACTGCCGTGGACCTGGTAGGCGGCGAATCGCAGCCAGTATTCGTGCAGGCGGACGACACCACGCCGCCGGCCAACCCGGTGGTCACTGCGCTGTCCGCCAATGGCCTGGTGCTTACCGGTACCGGCGAAGCCAATGCCACGGTCACCGTGCGTGATGCCAGTGGCAATGTGCTCGGCACCGGCGTGGTCAACGCTGGCGGCGTGTTCAGCATCAACCTGGCCAGCGCGCAGCTCAACGGCCAGGTACTCGGTGTGACGCAGGTCGACGTTGCACAGAATGCCTCGGGCAGCACCAGCTATACCGCGCCGGACACACAGGCGCCAGCTGCACCGACCAGCCTTGCCGTGACCGGCGCAGGCACCGTACTGACCGGCGTCGGCGAGCCCGGCGCGACAGTCACCGTCACCGGCCCGGGC
>NZ_MOMO01000034.1:0-7613 GCF_009933855.1 Pseudomonas sp. SG-MS2
CTAAACGGCGAACTTAATGGCAAGAGCCATGATGAGTTACACCACTTCCTGGGACACGATCCTTGAGCCTCCTCACTCAGTTTCACCCAACCCGGCAACTTAGTGATCTTCATAAATATTTTTTTATCCACCTTCCAATCCGCAATCGCAACCAACACCTCTCGCATAGCCGGATCATCGAGGCTGTGCGCCTGGCCAATAGCAATGTCCATCGCCGTAACCCAGCGTTGGTTCTCCGGGCTGCGCAGAACGGCCGAGTGGTAGCTGTTAGGGTCCATTTCGTCCGGATCTGCGGGCATTCGGGCCTTGATTTCATTAGGCGTCTCTTCGCGGAAAATGACGTAATGATCCTGGGTCTTCAGCATTGCATTACCCGATACCGGTCTTTGACGAATCCCTGCAGTTTGATCGCCGGGCTCTTTGCCGATGTTCCACTGGGCACGTTCTTCTTCCAGGTCGATTCGGGTAGGGTTGGTACGCACCTTGAACCATTTGAACTTGGCCTTCGGATTGCCCAGCGCGGAGCGGATGCTGACGTCATCGGGGCCGTCCATACCTGCCTGGGTGGGGGTGCCGGTTACCGCCTCACCGCCGAACATCTGAGGCGCGTGGGGTGGGTTCAAGGATTCGGCATTGATCAGGCGTTCTTCACCTTTTGCTATAGGCGCTTGCGAGGCCACAGCGGCCTTTGACCAGCCGCCTGGGTATCGGGGCTCTCCCTCCGCCCGCAGCACTGTTTGTTGTACGGCTTCGCCGACTAGTACCGGCTCGCCGTTGCGATGACGCTTGGTCCACATGCGCTGGTAAAAGCGCAAGGACTGCAACGCCGCCATCGCCGGTTTGCCGTCAGCCAAGGCATTGGGTACCCCATAGGTACCGATGCCATGAACGTCGTCCAGGGCGACCGTGGTGTCGTCCGGGCAGAAGTACAGGTACACCTTGCCGCGGTTGTCACGTTCGGGGAAAACGGTCAGGTTACCCACCTTGTCCTTGCGCGAGCCCTGCGTGGGTGACCACTTGGGGCCCGTGCGACCGCCGTAGGTCTTGCTGTCCCTGAGCGCGGACAGCGGCGGCTGGGCATGGGGTGCCTGGGTGACTGCGGTGGCAATGTTGATCAATGTCGCGAGTGTGTCGTGGCCTTTGGGTGTGGCCTTTGGCAGCACACTGTAAGGCGTGTCCACCATGATGACGGTGTCGGCACAGCGTTGGCCCTTGTCGATCAGCATCGCTTGAGCAAGCAGGGTAATCAAGGTGCCTTGACTGTGGCCCATGATGGTGATGGTTTCATCAGGCGATACACGGCGGATCTCACTGACCAACATGGCCAAACGCGTTGCTGCGAACACAAAGTAACGCCGGTGTGGCCCTTTTCCCATGTACTGGGTGTTGGATAGCGTGACTTGTGCGAGATGCCGGATAGCCTTGGCAAAGCCTTGGCTGTACATCTCCAGCAGGTTGTTGGTGGCATTGGCGAAGAACCCGCCGCCCTTGGCGAAGTGCCGGTCCAGGCGGTTTTCGAACACGTCCTGATATTGGTCGCGCAGTTTGGTCGGGTCGTTATTTTTATCGCGCTTTATCTCGCCAGGCTCGGCGCGATAGCCCCAATAAAAAGGGATCATCAGGCTGCGGGTTTTGGGGTCGTCCGCGTCTCGCTGATAAAGGAACGTGTCTGGATCGTCGAGTGTGGCTTTGTGATCTTCACCAAGCTCCTGAATCGGGATTTTTTTTGCAGTATTGTAGTCAGCCCCATACCGCCCCGCCTTAAGATCAGGCCGATCCAAACGCTCATTCACCCCCTGGCACAACCCCGTCTCCACCGACTCGTACGAAGCCCCCGGGTCATTCACGCCGTGCAAGAAGATCACCACCCCTGGCAGGTCGGCAGGCACCTCCATTTTGCGTTCGGTACTGAAATTGGGTACCAGCCGGGTGACGCTTTCAGCCACAGCATATTGATCGCCACTCATTGGCTGCCTCCTTTGCTGCCGGTGCTGCGCAGGGCAGCCACTTGTGCCTGGTGCATCGCTTCGCGCTCGACGTGTTCGGTGAGCCCGCTGGCGTCGGTCATGCCTTGCACGGTGCTACCGTCTTCGAGTTTGATCTGGTAGGCGTGGTCAACGGCCATTCGCACGCTGTCGTCGGCGTGCCCCGGGTAGTGGAAAGCCAGGCGTTGCGCCGCCGGGTCGCGGGTGAATGCTGGCAACGGGGCGCTGTCGGTGTTGGGGCCGACCCAGTCATGCTCGCTGGCATGGACGATCACCTTGCCTTGGCTGCCGATTTCAACGCCGCCGCCGATCTTGATATAGCTGCCATCATCGGCCACCAGGCGGATGGTTGGCGCGGTGATGACCGCCTCGCCTTCGGCGGCCGACAGGTGCAGGTTCTTTTGTGCGTTGACGGTGATGTCGTCTTCCTGGGCCTGGACCAGCACTTTGCCGCGGTTGGCAATGGCACTGATGCCCTCATCCTGGGCAAAGGCACTGATGCCCTTGCCGGCTTGCAGGCGCATGGCGGCGCCGCTGGTCAACTGCAGGTGGTCCTGGGCGGTGGTGTCGTGGTTAGCACCGGCATAGTGGGTTTGCGAGCGCGGTGTGGCACTGCTGATACCCGCCTCAGCTGCAACGGCCATGACTGGCTTGCCCGGGCTGTCGCTGTCGGGCGCTGGCCACTGTTTCAGCGCCTGGCTCAAGGCGTCGATGCCCTCGCTGTTTACCGCTGCCCCGCCTCGCGCGGCGGCGTTTGCCCGAGGCTTTTGAACAGCTCCCCGCACTCGGCCAGCAGCGTGAGCAGTTCTTCGCGGTCCAGCTGTGCCCCTGTGGCGTCCCGGCGGGCATAGGTGGTCAGCAACATGCCTTGGGCGGCGCGCAGCGCAATCGCGGCGTCGGTGCGCAATTCGGCACCGTTGCCACGGGCCTTGGCCTGGCCGTCAGTACGTGGCTCGGTGAGTTTGCCCAGATTGAGCGCTGTGGCCTGGTGCGTGGTGCCGACGCGGGCACGCAAGGCGCCCGGTGTGTCGTCGAACAACAGCTCGTTGAAACCGCGGCCCTTGTGCTCTTGGGTCTGTATGCCGGAAAGCGCGCGGTTGCCTGGCAGGCCCGAGGCTTTGCTGAAGCGCGGCGGTGTCTGCTCGGCGTTGTACAGCACCGAGGTGACCACGGGGCGGTCGATATCGCCTGCCAGGAAGGTGACCAGCACTTCCTGGCCGATACGTGGCAAGAACTGATGGCCGAAGCCACTACCAGCACTGGGCATCGCCACACGCACCCAGGTGCTGCCCTGCGGCAGGCTGTCGCCGCGCTGCCAGTGGAACCGGACCTGAATCCGCGCCAGCTCGTCGGTGAAGACTTCTTCGCCCGCCGGCCCGACCACGATCGCACTGAGCGGCCCGTTGACGGTGGGGCGCGGCACGGTGATCGGGTGGCGGTAAGGGATGCTTTGGCGAATGCAGACAAACTGGTTGTCGTAACCTGCAGGCTCATCCGAAAAATAGTTGTTGCGCCCCCGGTGCTCGACCGACACCAGCAGGAACTGGCGAGCTTCTGCCGCACCGTCCTCATGGTCGAAGTGCTGGGTCAGTTCGAAGGTGTAGCCCGCACGCATGGCCCGGCAGTTGCTGGTGCCGGTGAAGGTCTTGGCCTGGGCTTCGATGACCTCCAGGTGGCGGCGGACCAGCGCCTCGCCCTCGTCAGGCAGGCGATGACTGTAGGCACCGAGAAAATCGTACACCTCGTAGGGCGCGACATCCCCCTGCTCATTGAGGCTGCCCATGTGGATGGGCAGCGGATTTCTTGGCTGCTTGTAATCGAACGTCTGGATGGCCATCTTGCCCGATTGCAATACCCGGTGGCTGCGCCATTGGGTGATCGAGTCACTGGTTTCGGTGACAAAGGCGCTGTGGTAGCGGATTTGCGGTTGTTCGGGCAACGCCTGCAGAGCCTGGGATTCATCCATGATGATCAGGCTGTGCCCGTCCGTGCCGTGATCGAAGTAGAAGAACAGGCCGTCCTGCTGCAGCAAGCGCAACACGAAATCCAGGTCGGTTTCGCGATACTGGGTTATGTAACTGTGGGATTTGAGCGGCTTCAGCAGGCGGAACTCGAATGTGCCCAGCCCGCCGTAATGCTCGAAAACTGTGCGGATGACCGCTTCAATGGTCTGCTCTTGAAAGATCCGCGAATCAACGCGTCGCGTCAGCATCCACAGCCAGGGGCTCAGTGTCGCGCTGTAACGCGCCAGGCCACCGTCGCTGCCCAGCAGGTTGAACCGGGTGATGTGACCATGGATGTGGCGTACGCCGCCGTCGGCCAGCTCGATGTCCAGACAGGCAGGTTGGCCGATCAATGATTTGAGTTCGAGCCTGGCATCCTGGCTGATCAACGACAGCTCGAAGCTGAACAGCGTGGATAACCCTTCACTGCCGCTGAAATGCTCCAGCAACAACGCCTGGTCATCTCGGATGGGAGTGGTGAGTTTGATCAGCCGGCGGTTCTGTGGTGCAAAGATCTTCGTCAATTCCATCAACGATATTACTCCCTGTTAAAACTAGCCGCGGAAAGTATCACAGGGCCCGGGAGGATCAACCCCATGGGGGCAAGTCAGAATTTGACAAACTGTGACGGTCGTCCCATTGACAGAACTTTTCGCTTTCCGCCGACAGCTTCACCGACTTGGGTGGTGGGTGTTGAATGCTGCTACCCGGCAAGACGGAATGTGACGACACAGGCCAGGCAATCCGCGTGTGGCTGCCGTTCTACCTAGACGTTTGCGCTGGGTCACCGATGACGGTGCACAAGAGGGCATCTGCGTCCATACCCCATGTATTGGATGCCTTGGGCAGGGAGATCAGGGTAAACAAAGAGGTGATCGAAATGGCAAGAAAACGGGCGGGTGCCAGGTTCGGTGACGCGCAACGCCCTAGTGACAAGGTGCGCAAGCATGTCCATAGCTGACAATCTTTCCTTGCTGAAGCGCTTTTATCGCAGCGAGGAAGGGCACAGCCACCCGGGGTTCGGGCTGGGTGGGGCTAAGCTGGTGTTACATTGCCCGTTGGCGGGGTTGCCTGGGTAAAAAGCGGGTGCTGCTGTGCAGCCCATCGCCGGCGAGCCGGCTCCTACCACGACCGCAAAACCTTCAAGCCTGCGCAATACCAGTACTCAATCTACGAAGACCGGCAGGGTCAGCTAGAGTTTTGATATGTTCAAGCACCGTGAGATAACGATCATGCTAAAACAAGAAGCAGACGACGTGATTGAGCGTATCAGGGACGATCTGAAAAGGCATGGTGTGCTGATCGGCTACGATCCAGAGTTTACCACTGCCGATTTCGGTTGCGACCTGGACCACCACGTCGCTCAGGTCAGAGAGGATCCGGCAAACCGCGTCGTGTGTATCGTGATCCATGACGAAGGCTTGTGGGCACAGCTCAGGCAGGGGTCCGTTTATCGCTGCGTCGTCAGTGAATGTAAAGGGAAGCTGTTCGGCATGCCGATTACCATTGACCCTCAAACGGATGCGTCGTACACCATTCAGTACAAGCCCTGAAGTGTCTGCAGGGTAGTCTGCCAGCCAGGGTCACCCTCTGCCTGCCAGGTAGAACACCCCTCCGGCGAGCGTCGTTAAGACGATGCCGTCGAATACATCGCCAAAAGCGGCTTTATCCGAGAGCCATGCGTCGATCTGCGCGGCCAGAAAGCAGACCGCGATGAATAAAACGGCGCCCGCGATGCGCCAATGCCGCCGCACCTATGCGACAATACGCTCAATGTCTGGTCTCAACCCCACATTTATCGCCCAACAGCTCGGGCATGGCGTGCAGATGCTCTTATCGACTTATGCGCGCTGGATTAACTCGTCCAACGACTGGCAGGAGCGGGAAACGCTCCAGATTGGTCCAAAATTGGTCCGCAGCTGCGAAGAAGCCACGTAAGTTATTGATAGGTAAGCTCCTTGATCTCCACCGCTAACATCACCATGCAGTTCGGCTCCAAGCCCCTGTTCGAAAACGTCTCGGTCAAATTCAACAACGGCAACCGCTATGGCCTGATCGGCGCCAACGGTTGTGGCAAGTCGACCTTCATGAAGATCCTCGGCGGCGACCTGGAGCCTTCCGGTGGTCAGGTCATGCTCGAGCCGAACACCCGCCTGGGCAAGCTGCGTCAGGACCAGTTCGCCTACGAGGAATTCACCGTTATCGACACGGTGATCATGGGCCACGCCCAGCTGTGGAAGGTCAAGGCCGAGCGTGACCGTATCTACTCGCTGCCGGAAATGACCGAAGAAGACGGCATGGCCGTCGCCGAGCTGGAAACCGAATTCGCCGAAATGGACGGCTACACCGCCGAATCGCGCGCCGGTGAACTGCTGCTGGGCCTGGGTATTCCGCTGGAACAGCACTTTGGCCCGATGAGTGAAGTGGCCCCGGGCTGGAAACTGCGCGTACTGCTGGCCCAGGCGCTGTTCTCCGACCCGGACGTGCTGCTGCTCGACGAACCGACCAACCACCTGGACATCAACACCATCCGCTGGCTGGAAACGATTCTGACGGCGCGTAACAGCACCATGATCATCATTTCCCACGACCGGCACTTCCTGAACAGCGTGTGCACTCACATGGCTGACCTGGACTACGGTGAGCTGCGCCTGTTCCCGGGCAACTACGACGAGTACATGACCGCGGCCACCCAGTCGCGCGAGCAGTTGCTGTCGGACAACGCCAAGAAAAAAGCCCAGATCGCTGAACTGCAGACCTTTGTCAGCCGCTTCTCGGCCAACGCCTCCAAAGCCAAGCAGGCAACCTCGCGTGCCAAGCAGATCGACAAGATCCAGCTGGCCGAGGTCAAGCCTTCGAGCCGGGTCAGCCCGTTCATCCGTTTCGAGCAGACCAAGAAGCTGCACCGCCAGGCTGTCGTCGTGGAAAAAATGGCCAAGGCCTTCGACGACAAGGTGCTGTTCAAGAATTTCGACATCACTGTCGAAGCCGGCGAGCGCGTAGCGATCATCGGCCCCAACGGTATCGGCAAAACCACCCTGCTGCGCACCCTGGTCGGCGAGATGACGCCGGATGCAGGCTCGGTGAAGTGGACCGACAGCGCCGAAGTGGGCTACTACGCTCAGGACCATGCGCACGATTTCGAAGACGACATGACCCTGTTCGACTGGATGGGCCAGTGGACCTCTGGTGAGCAGATCATCCGCGGCACCCTGGGGCGCATGCTGTTCTCCAACGACGAGATCCTCAAGTCGGTCAAGGTGATTTCCGGTGGTGAACAGGGCCGCATGCTGTTCGGCAAGCTGATCCTGCAGAAGCCGAACGTGCTGGTAATGGACGAACCGACCAACCACCTGGACATGGAGTCGATCGAGGCGCTGAACCTGGCGCTGGAAAACTACCCGGGCACTTTGCTGTTCGTCAGCCATGACCGCGAATTCGTGTCGTCGTTGGCGACCCGCATCATCGAACTGTCGCCGGACGGTGTGGTGGACTTCAGCGGCACCTATGACGACTACCTGCGCAGCCAGGGTGTGCTGGTCTGAAGTCGCTAGCCGGCCTGGCCCTTTGAGGTGACCAGGCCGGCCCCTTTATATGGCGACCACGCTCCACAGGTACTACGCAG
>NZ_MOMO01000004.1:0-40544 GCF_009933855.1 Pseudomonas sp. SG-MS2
TGCGGTGTAGGGCACCGGCTTTGCCGGTGATCGCCGGCAAGCCGGCTCCTACAGGGTTGGCGTCGGCTGAAGAAATTGAGTGGGCAGTGAGCCAGGAAAGGTAGAATCCCGACGAACGGTAGGTGACGAAACCGCGCGGTTTTGATGTATTGAAACCGGTTTCAGTCACCGTCACCGACAATAATCACAAGGGACCGAAATGACCGACTTGCCTGCCCATTCCCGCGAACGCGTGACCATCAGTGAGGTCGCACGCGTTGCCGGCGTCTCCAAGGCCACCGTGTCGCGCTACATTGGCGGCGATCGCCAGTTGCTGGCCGAAGCTACCGCCAAGCGCCTTGAAGAAGTCATCGAGCGCCTGGGCTACCGGCCCAACCAGATGGCCCGCGGCCTCAAGCGTGGCCAGACGCGGCTGATCGGCATGCTGGTAGCAGACATCCTCAACCCCTATTCAGTCGCGGTGATGCACGGTGTCGAAACCGCGTGCCGTCAGCACGGCTACAGCCTGGTGGTGTGCAACACCAACCGCGACGACGAGCAGGAGCGCCATCACCTGGCGGCCCTGCAGTCTTACAACGTCGAGGGCCTGATCGTGAATACCCTTGGCCATCACCCCGGCGAACTGCTCAACCTGCAGCGCGACATGCCCATGGTCCTGGTAGACCGGCAACTGCCGGAGCTGAACGTGGACCTGGTAGGGCTGGATAACGCCCAGGCCATCGAGCAGGCCCTGGACCACCTGCAGGCGCGTGGCTACCGCGACATCCTGGCGGTCACCGAACCACTGGACGGCACCAGCTCCCGGCTCGAACGCACGCAGGCGTTCACCGCCTCGATCAGCCGTCGCGCTGGCATGCGTCAGCAACTGGTGGAGATCGACAGCAACCTGCACGCCCGGCTTGATGCCTTCCTCGGCAGTAATGGGCACGGGCCCCAGGCTATTTTCACCTTCAACGGCGTGGCCACCCTGACGGTGACCCGTGTATTGCACGACGCGGGTTGCAACCTGTTCCAGGACGTCGGCCTGATTGCGCTGGACGAACTGGACTGGTACCCGCTGGTCGGTAGCGGCATTACCGCGCTCGCCCAACCCACCGAACGCATCGGTGTGGCCGCCTTCGACTGCCTGCACGACCGCCTGCGCGGCGAGAGCGGGGCGCCACGGCGCCTGGACTTCAAGGCAGAGTTGATCGTCCGAGGTTCCACTCAACTACGCGAATGAAGAAAAGGCCGGCAACGACGCCGGCCATTGCTGCAGCCAAAAAAATGAAACCGGTTTCATAAGGACAAGAACAATGCACGAGAACCCCGTTTCCATCAGCCTCTCCAGCTACGGTGCCAGCTTGGTCCGGGAGCGTGGGCAGGAGAGCTTCCTTGAACTGCTCGCCGCTGCCGGCGTGACATGTGTCGAACTGCGCGAAGAGTTGTTCGACGAGGCCCCGGACGCCGCCGCGCTGTCGGCGGCAATCAACGCGCTGCAGTTGCAGTGCCTGTATTCCTCGCCACTGGAGCTGTGGACCCCTGAAGGGCAGCTGGACGCGCGCTTGCCTGCCAAGCTGGCGCTGGCCCGCGCACTCGGCGCCGTGGTGCTGAAGGTGTCGTTGGGGCATTACGCTTGCGCATGCGACCTGGCGGCCTTGCAAGCGCAACTGCGCCCTGGTGACCCGCTGTTGCTGGTGGAGAACGACCAGACCACGCAGGGCGGGCGCATCGCGCCGCTGCTGCAGTTCTTTGAGCGCTGCGAGGCCCAGCGGCTGGCGCTGGGCATGACCTTCGATATCGGTAACTGGCAATGGCAGGGTGAATCCGCCGCGCAGGCAGCGCGGTTGCTCGGCCGCTGGGTGCGTTACGTGCATTGCAAGGCAGTGCAGCGCGAGGCCAGCGGGCGCCTGGCGGCCGTTGTGCCGCAGGCCCGGGACCTGATGGCCTGGGAGGCAATGTTCGCCGAGTTCACCCCCGGGCTGATGCGCGCCGTGGAGTACCCGCTGGCCGGCGCTGACTTACTGGCTTTGACCCGCGCCCAGGTCAACAACCTGGCCCGCATCGGCATGAGCGAGGAGGTGAGCCATGCCTGAGCATGACGTGCTGTGTTTTGGCGAAACCATGGCCATGTTCGTTGCCGAGCAGGCCGGTGACCTGGCGGCTGTGGGGGCGTTTACCAAGCGTATTGCTGGCGCCGACAGCAATGTGGCCATCGGCCTGGCCCGGCTGGGTTTTCGGGTGCGCTGGCTGAGCCGGGTGGGCAACGACTCGCTGGGCCGCTTCGTGCTCGACGCCCTGCAGCAGGAGGGCCTGGACTGCAGCCACGTGGAGGTCGATGACCACCACCCGACAGGCTTCCAGCTCAAGGGCCGTTGCGACGATGGCAGCGACCCTGTGGTGGAGTATTTTCGCCGCAACTCCGCGGCCAGCCACCTATCGCTGGCGCAGTTCAGCCCGGCGTTGCTGCAGGCCCGCCACCTGCACGCCACCGGTATTCCGCTGGCGCTGTCGGCCGGCTGCAGGGTGCTGGCCCATGAACTGGTCGAGCGCATGCGCAATGAGGGGCGCAGCATTTCCTTCGACCCCAACCTGCGCCCGTCGCTGTGGCCTGACCGCGCCAGCATGGTCCGTGAAGTCAACGCGCTGGCGATAAAGGCGCACTGGCTGCTGCCAGGGCTCGAGGAAGGGCGGTTGTTGACCGGCCTGCAAACCCCGGCGGACATCGCCGCGTTCTACCTCGACCGTGGTGTCGAGCACGTAGTCATCAAGTTGGGCGGTGAGGGTGCCTACTACCGCAATGCCCAGTGCCAAGGGCAGGTCGCCCCTGTGCCGGTGGCCAGGGTGGTGGACACCGTCGGGGCCGGCGACGCCTTTGCCGTTGGCGTGGTCAGCGGCCTGCTTGAAGGCCGCACGCTTGCCGAGGCGGTAGCTCGCGGCAACTGGTGCGGCAGCCGCGCCGTGCAATCGCGCGGCGACATGGAAGGCTTGCCACTGCGCCGGGAGCTGGAAGCGTACGCATTACCCAAAAGTGCCTGAAACTTTGATCGCCGGTACGCCGGCCGGTTGCTACAAAAACAACAAGCTCAGGAGCCGCATCATGCAATCGACAAGCCTCGCCCCACGCCGTTGGTGGTACATCATCCCGATCGTCTTCGTCACTTACAGCCTGGCCTACCTCGACCGTGCCAACTACGGCTTCGCCGCCGCCTCGGGCATGGCCGATGACCTGAAGATCACCCCGGCGCTGTCGTCCCTGCTGGGGGCGCTGTTTTTCCTCGGGTACTTCTTCTTCCAGGTGCCTGGCGCCATCTACGCGCAAAAACGCAGCGTCAAAAAGCTGATTTTCGTCAGCCTGATCCTCTGGGGCAGCCTGGCGACCCTGACCGGCATGGTCAGCAATGTCTACCTGCTGATCGGCATCCGCTTCCTGCTCGGGGTGGTCGAGGCGGCGGTGATGCCGGCGATGCTGGTGTACCTGTGCCACTGGTTCACCCGCGCCGAACGCTCGCGCGCCAATACTTTCCTGATGCTGGGCAACCCGGTGACCATCCTGTGGATGTCGGTGGTCTCGGGGTACCTGATCAAGCATTTCGACTGGCGCTGGATGTTCATCATCGAGGGCCTGCCTGCAGTGCTCTGGGCGTTCATCTGGTGGCGCCTGGTGGACGACCGGCCAGCCCAGGTGGGCTGGCTGAGCGAGCAGGAAAAAGCGGCGCTCGAACAGGCCCTGGCCGCTGAACAGCAAGGTATCAAACCGGTGAAGAACTACCGCGAGGCGTTTCGCTCGCCGCAGGTCATCGTGCTGTCACTGCAGTACTTCTGCTGGAGCATCGGGGTGTACGGCTTCGTGCTGTGGCTGCCCTCGATCCTCAAGCAGGCGGCGAACGTCGACATCGTCGAGGCCGGTTGGCTGGCCTCGGTGCCCTACCTGGCGGCGGTCGTGGCAATGGTCGGGGTGTCGTGGGCCTCTGACAAACTGCAGAAGCGCAAGCGTTTCGTCTGGCCACCCTTGCTGATCGCCGCGCTGGCCTTCTATGGCTCCTACGCCTTGGGCACCGAGCATTTCTGGGCGTCCTATGCGCTGCTGGTGCTTGCCGGGGCTTGCATGTACGCCCCCTATGGCCCGTTCTTCGCCATCGTGCCGGAGATCCTGCCCAGCAACGTGGCCGGTGGGGCCATGGCCCTGATCAACAGCATGGGCGCGCTGGGTTCGTTCGGTGGCTCGTGGCTGGTCGGCTATCTCAATGGCGCCACCGGTGGCCCTGGCGCTTCTTACCTGTTCATGTGCGGTGCGCTGCTGACGGCAGTGGCGCTCACGGCTGCGCTGAAAACATCACATACTTCCGGCCAGGCCAAGCCCCGCAGCCAGCGCCTGGCAATGAGCCAATAGGAAACGGCTATGAAAAAGCGAATCGTCCTTTACAAGCGCCTGCCCGAGGCCCTGCTGGCGCGCCTGCAACAGCAGGTCGAGGTGACCTGGGTGGATACCTCCGGCAGTGATGGCCTGGCCCGGCTGCGCGATGCCTTGCCCGGTGCCCATGGCCTGCTGGGCGCCAGTTTGCGGCTGGACAGCAGCCTGCTGGACCTGGCGCCACAGCTTGAAGTGGTGGCCAGTGTGTCGGTTGGCGTCGACAACTACGACATTGCCGAGCTGACCCGCCGTGGCGTGATGCTGACCAACACCCCTGATGTATTGACCGAGACCACCGCCGACACCGGCTTTGCCTTGATCCTGGCCACTGCCCGGCGGGTGGTGGAGCTGGCCGGCTGGGTACGTGACGGCCACTGGCAGGCCAACCTTGGGCCGGCGCATTTTGGCAGTGATGTGCATGGCAAGACCTTGGGCATCGTCGGCATGGGGCGCATTGGTGAGGCCTTGGCCCGCCGTGGTGCGGCCGGGTTCGGCATGCGCGTGCTGTACCACAGTTCGCGAGCCAAGCCAGAGGTGGAGGCCCGCTATGGTGCCCGGTATCGCACCCTGGACGAGCTGCTGAGCGAGGCGGATTTTGTCTGTTTGACGGTGCCCTTGAGTGCCAGCACCGAAGGCCTGATCGGCGCACGGGAGCTTTCGCTGATGAAGCCCGAGGCGATACTGGTGAACATTGCCCGCGGGCGTGTGGTGGATGAACAGGCACTGCTTGCGGCGTTGCAGGCCAAGCGCATCCGCGGCGCCGGGCTGGATGTGTTCGTACAGGAACCACTGCCGGCCCATTCGCCGCTGTTGCAACTGGACAACGTGGTGGCCACGCCGCACATCGGCTCGGCGACCCACGAAACCCGTGAGGCCATGGCGCGCTGTGCGGTAGAGAATCTGTTGAGCGCGTTGGCGGGCGAGCGGCCGGCGAACCTGGTGAACGAGGTGGTTATGGGGGGTAACGCCTGATTTTTTCAGCGTCGGTGAAAACGAGCGCCGCCCGTGCGGCGCTCGATAGGCGGTAGGCTCCTACTGGCCGCCCTTCATCCGCCGTGCCACCGCATATATCCCTAGCCCGACCAGCGCCGCAGCGGCGCCGATATAGCCGGTGCTGGTCCAGCCCAGCCCGGCACTGATGGCCATGCCGCCAAACCAAGGCCCCAGGGCATTGGCCAGGTTGAAGGCTGCATGGTTGGAAGCCGCTGCCAGGCTCGGCGCTTCGTGGGCAATGTCCATCAGGCGGATCTGCAAGGGGGCGGCCAGGGCGATCATGGTGCCGACCAGGCCGATGCCCAGCAGCAGTGTCCACAGCGAATGGGCAGCGATGGTGAAGAACAACAGCACGGCGGTCGACCACACCAGCACGATGCCCACGGCGCGGAACTGCAGCCGGTCGAACAGCTTGCCGCCGGCAATGTTGCCGATGATGCCGCCAATACCGAAGGCGGCCAGGCCGAAGGGGATCCACTGGGGAGCGACCTGAGTCACCTCCAGCATGGTCGGCGCGAGGTAGCTGAACACACAGAACATGCCGGCAAAACCGATCGAGGCGATGGCCAGCGCCATCCACACCTGCGGCAGGGTGAACGCTTGCAGCTCCTTGCGTGGGTCGCTGCGTGCTTCATCGCGCCGCTGCGGCACGTACTGCCAGACCAGCGCGATGGTGCACAGGGCGATCAGGCCCACCAGCAAAAACGCCGAGCGCCAGCCGAAGTACTGCCCCAGCAAGGTCGCCACAGGGTTGCCCAGCAACATGGCCAGCGTGAGGCCCATCATTACCCGGGCCACGGCACCGGCGCGCTGGTTGCTCGGCACCATGCTCGAGGCAACCACCGCGGCGATGCCGAAGTACGCCCCATGGGGCAAGCCGCTGATAAAGCGGAAGGCCACCAGGCCTGCGAACGACGGGGCGAAGGCGGTAGCCAGGTTGCCGACGGCATACAGCGCCATCAACAAGAGCAGCATGTGCTTGCGCAGCAGCTTGGCGCCGAGAATGGCCAGCGCCGGTGCACCCACCACCACGCCCAGCGCGTAGGCGCTGATCGCATGGCCTACCTGCGGTTCGCTCAGTTGCAGGTTGCCGGCGATGTCCGGCATCAGCCCCATGATCGCGAATTCGCCGGTGCCAATGGCAAAACTGCCCAAGGCCATGGCGGCTTCCATCTTGCCGATTTCGCCTTTGGAGAGGGCGAGCGGCGGTATTTCCTGAACTGACATTAGAGTCCCTATTGAAACATGCTGAAACGTTCAAGTCGGGATCATAGTCAATTCGCGCCCTGAGCGTCGAGGATGACGGCTTGCCGGATCAGTCCGTCATCTGCAGGTCGGGCAGCTTCACCCGGAAGGCGCGGGTCAGCCCTAGCAGGCAGACGAAGCCTGCGGCCATCCAGCACAGGCCGATGGTGAACGACATGCTCGACAGGCTGCTCCACAGCCACAGTGTGCTCAAAAAGCCCAGCGCCGGCAGCGCGCCATATAGCAGGCAGTTGCGTGTGCCACGCAGCTTCTGGTCGACCAGGTAATGCTTGACCACCGCCAGGTTGACTGCAGAGAAGGCGAACAGCGCGCCGAAGCTGATCATGTTGGCGACGGTGTCCAGGGTGATGAACAGGGCGACCAGCGACAAGGTGCTGACCAGCATGATTGCCGTGGCCGGCACGCGCTTTTTCGTCACCAGGCGGCCAAAGGCCCGCGGCAATGCACCGTCGCGGCCCATGGCGAACAGCACGCGGGACACGCTGGCCTGGGACACCATGGCCGAGGCGAAGCAGCCGGCCACGTAGGTGGCGGTAAAGCCGGTCACCAGCAGTTCGCCACCGACATGGCGCATCACATCCACCGAGGCGGAGTCCGGGTCAGCGAAAGATGTCCAATCGGGGAAGACCATCTGGGCGCAGTACGACACCAGCAGAAACAGCAGGCCACCGATCACCGACACTGCCATGATGGCCTGCGGGATACGCCGGGTCGGGTCGCTGGTTTCCTCGGCCATGGTCGACACTGCGTCGAAACCCAGAAACGACAGGCACAGCACCGCAGCGCCGGCCATGACCAGGGCAACGCTGAAGCCCTCATGGTGGAACGGTGCCAGCAATGACACCGGCGCGCTCTGGTCGCTGAGGTTGCGCACCGACAGCGCGACGAAGACGACGATGAACACCAGTTGCGCTACCACCAGTATCCAGTTGACCCGTGTGATGGACTCGATGCCGATCAGGTTTAGGAAGGTGACCAGGGCGATCGAGCCGAGCACCCACACCCACGCAGGTACCGCAGGGAAGTACTCGGACATGTAGATGCCGATCAGCAGGTAGCTGAGCAAGGGCAGGAAGATGTAGTCGAGCAGCAGGGTCCAGCCGGCGATGAAACCGAAGTGGCTGCCGAAGGCTTTGCGGGTGTAGGTGTAGACCGAGCCGGAGTAGGGGTGCGCCTGGACCATGCGGCCGTAACTGTAGGCGGTGAGCAACATGGCGGCGAGGGTCAGCAGGTAGGCGGTGGGCAGGTGCCCTTTGGTCATCTGGGTGACCAGCCCGTAGGTGGTGAACACGGCCAGGGGGACCATGTAGGCGAGGCCGAACAGCACCAGCGCGGTCATGCCCATGGATTTTCTGAAGCGGCCTGAAGCGGTGGGGTGCGACGCAGGGTGGGGCGGATGGGCTGTATTTGTTGTTGTATGCATTGCTGACTCCTGGTTCTGGATGCAGGACGCCGCAATATGCGAGCAGGCTCGATACTGTTGATGGCGTTGGATCAGGGGCAGAGCTTGAGGTGGGACGTGGGAATGCTCCCACACTCGCGGCGCACCCGAAATCACCCTTTGGGGGGAGCCTGTACGGTACCCACACGCAGGTGACGCGCTAGGCCAGCAGGCTTTCCAGGTTGTGCAGGATCGAGGCTGCGTCGTAGGGCTTGCGCACCACCGGCACATGCTTCAAATGGTCGGGGATGTTCATGCTGTCGCCATAGCCGGTGGCGAACAGGAAGGGGATGCCCAGGCTTGTGAGCGCTTCGGCCACAACAATGGAGGTGCCGGTGCCCAGGTTGATGTCCAGCACTGCGACATCCGGCGTGTGGCTGGCAAGCAGCTTCAGGGCTTCGGCTTCGGAGCTTGCGGTGAGCACATCCTGCACCTGCGCATCGGCCAGAATCTGCTCAAGGCCAACCGCAATCACCAACTGGTCTTCGAGTATGAGCACACGCGCATTGACCAGGCTGCTGCAGTCTACCTGTGGCTGCGGTGCAACCGCCGGGGTATCGCTGGCGAGCTCTTCGTCCAGCGTCAGGTGCTTTGCCGGAATCCGGAAGAACCCTTGCAGGCCCTCTGGCCGGTATTCAAGGGTGCTGCTGCCACCGAGGTCGAACGGGATGCTTCGTTCGATCAGAACCGAGCCGAAGCCACTGCGCGTCGGTGCCCGTACGGTTGGCCCGCCGCTCTCGCGCCACGTGATGTCACAGGCCCCGCCCGTGTCGACAACCCAGTTGACGGTCAACTTGCCGCCCGCCCTGGACAGGGCCCCGTACTTTGCCGCATTGGTCGCCAGCTCGTGAAGCACCAGAGCCATCACCGAATAGGCGCGGGCATCGAGCAGCAGCCCCGGGCCCTTGATCACCAGTGCATCGGCGCTGGTGCGGTACGGCGACAGCTCAGCCTCCAGCAAGCTGGCAAAACGGCCGCCACCGTCACCCCGGACCACCTGATCATGTGCCAGGGACAACGCCTGGATACGCCCCTTGAGCGTCGCCACATAACCACTGAGCGTCTGGTTTTCCGAGGTGGGGTGGGCCACCAGCGCACCGATGAGCGCAAGAATGTTCTTCACCCGGTGGTTGAGCTCCTCGTTGAGCATCCGCTGGCGAACATCCGCCCTGGAACGCTCATCGGCCAGCAGCTCACTGTTATGCAGCGCGACCTCGACCACCGCCGCACGGATGGCTTCGCCAAACTGGCGGTCTTGCTCGGACCAGGGCAGGCAGTGGTGGTGGACTGTCTGCTTCCACACGGCGAAGCTCTTGCGGGGGGTGAGGCGGTCACCCAGGGGGCCGTTCTCGTAGGTCTTGTTGGGGTCGCCGGCCCAATCCAGGGTTTCGATCACCTCCTTGCGAAACAGCATGAGGTAGTCCCGTGGGTGCTGCGACATCGGGATGATCAGTACCCCCGAGACCTCCGTGGCATAGTCCTGGGCTGCAGGGTGCGCCAGCGACAGGCAGTTCGACGCCCAAGTGCGGCCTTCGGCGACACCCTCGGCGAAGCTGAGCAGCCCGGGCACCGCCTGCCTTGGCGGCGTCAGCCCGGCCACGGTCCATTGCCCTTGCAACGACATGCCAATGCCATCGCAGGGGATGAGGGCCTGGAAGTCGCTCAGGCGAGCGCGCAGCAGTTCATCGATGGCCGTTGTGCGGTGAGCATCGTGCAGCAGGTTGTCCAGCACCTGCCGGGCGTGGGCAGCGGCCTCCAGGGTTTGCCTGGCCTGCAGTGTCTGGATATGCAGGGAAAAGAACTCGCCGAACATTTCTGCGGCCACCCGTTGGCCCATGCTCAGCGTGCGTGGTGCGTAATGGTGGCAGGCGATCAGCCCCCAAAGGGCACCGTCGACGATCACTGAAATGGACATGGATGCGCCCACGCCCATGTTGTTCAGGTATTCGCAGTGAATCGGCGAAACGCTGCGCAGGTGCGCGTAGGACAGGTCGAGCGGCTCGCCAGACAAATCCAGCACCGGCTCGAGCGGCACGGTCTTGAAGTTGGCGTCGGCAATCACCCTTACAGGGTTGCGCAAATACAGCGCACGGGCCTGCTGGGGAATATCCGATGCCGGAAAGTACTGCCCCAGAAAGCTTTCAAGCCCGCTACGCCGGGCTTCGGCTACAACCTTGCCCGCGCCGTCGGCGCCGAGCTGATAGATCATCACGCGGTCGTAACCCAGCAGTGCACGAACACGCTTGGCGGTATCGGCCACAAGCCTGTCGGAGCGGTCGATCTCGCGCAACTGGGCGATGACCGTGCGCACCAGTTCGATCGGTTCGGCGATGCTCTGGCTGGCGGGCTCGAACTCGAGGATGACAGTGCCCTTGAACAGGTGGGCAGACACATCGAACGCCTGGCCTGAAGCCAGCGGCACGCCGAACGACAGCGCTGGCCTGGAGGCTTCCTTCACACGTGCCAGGGAGTTGCGAACCGTGTGGGCTGCCTCGATACCGATGATCGCCTCCAGTCGTTGACCATTGACGCCGCCTGCCACGCCGAGCATGTGGGGCGTATTTGCAGAGTGGCGCAGGACCAGGCTGGCTGAGGCGTCGCAAGCGAGCAGGCAGCCGTGTGGCTGAATGCTGCCCGGTATCTGGATCGGTTCGCGATCACAATTGGTCAAGTTGACGTGAGGTTGCAAGGTCATGGGTTCCCGCCGGCAGTGCAAAGGCCGGCTGCCTGTGTGACCGCCGAGCATGTTCAAGCAAACGCAGTGGCTACAGCCGTATTCATGGGCGAGTCTAGCCTGCGCCTATGGCTTAGTCACCTTGGCGTCGCAGAGGTTTCGCGGGCTTTTGCCCAAATTGCCATCATCGGGCCCCGGTGTGTTGGCGTGGATGTGCAGGCTTGAGCCAAGCACGCCGGGGCGGGCCTACCTATGCCAGAAAGTCCGGTTCGTTGGGCGCATCATTGTGTGCATCCTGGCGGATGTCGAGGTAAACGGCAGCTCCACATACGCCGACCAGGCCTACCGTGGCGATCACGATGTCACCCAGCAACATGCCAGCGAGCAGGGTCAACAAACTCAGCCTACAGAACAGCGCCATGGCCATCTCCTTGGCAGTTGGGTTGCGCAATGCCCCGTACCTTACCGCCCAGGGCTCAGGGATGCAGCCTGGCCTGGCTGCCGTGGCGCTCCTTGCGCCTGCTTTGGCAGAATGAGCGCCTTCGGGGCAGAGCAGTGATGCTCCCATGTGATCCGGTATCCGGGTGGCCAACACGCCGATGCACATCATCACCGGGATGCTGCAGTTTTGCCATGAACCTTTGGTTCAGAAACCTTCCAGCACGACCTTGCCGCGGGCCTTACCGCTTTCGAGCAGGGCATGGGCGCGCCTGAGGTTGTCAGCGTTTATTGCACCGAAGTGCTCGCCTACGGTGGTTTTGAGCACACCCTCGTCGATCAGGGCCGATACGCGCTCGAGCAACTGATGCTGCTTGATCATGTCTTCGGTGGTGTAAAGCGAACGCGTGAACATCAGCTCCCAGTGCAGGGACAGTGACTTGCGTTTGAGCGGCACGACGTCAAGCTGTACGGGGTCATCGATCAGCGCAAGCTTGCCTTGCGGCCGCAGCACTTCCACCAATTGCGCCAGGTAAGTGTCGGTGTGCGTCAGGCTGATCACGTAATCCACTGGCTCCAGCTTGAGTGCCGCCAGCTGTTGTGGAATCGAAACCGAGTGATCGATGACGTGGTGGGCGCCCACTTCGCTGACCCATTGCTGGGTTTGCGGGCGGGAGGCCGTGCCGATCACGGTCAGTTGGGTGAGCTGCCTGGCCAGTTGCACCAGGATCGAGCCGACGCCGCCAGCGGCGCCAATGATCAGCAGGCTTTGCCCCTTGCCACCGTGCTGCTCGACGCCCAACCGGTCGAACAGCAACTCCCAGGCGGTGATGGACGTCAGCGGCAAGGCTGCAGCGCTGGCATTGTCCAGGCTGCGGGGTTTGCGCCCGACGATGCGCTCATCCACCAGATGATACTCGCTGTAGCTGCCAGGGCGGTCGATGGCACCGGCATAGAACACCTCGTCACCTGGCTGGAACAGTGTCACGGCGTTGCCCACCTCGCGCACGATACCTACCGCATCCCAGCCCAGCACCTGGGGTTGGTCGGCGCTGCGTGACGCGCGCACTTTGGTATCGACCGGGTTTACCGCAATGGCCTTGATTTCGACCAACAGATCACGGGCACCCGGAGTTGGGTTGGGCAGGTCTGCCTCATACAGCGACTGCGGGTCTTCAATCGGCAAACCGGGTTGGGTGAAAACAATGGCCTTCATTGCCATTACCTCGATAGTGGAAGGAGTGCTGGTCAGGCTATCTGCATTGTGTTGAGTCAAAAACAGGGGGAATTGGATAAGACTTTCACTTTTGCAGTGAAAGTCAGGCGGGCCCCGCATGTTTCGCTCGGCGCGTATCAAAGCCTCTGCAGTGCCGGCGTTGGTTCACCGCAGAGTGACAGCACCCCCCGTTCTGGCGAGTTGAACATCGACTTGAGGTTGCTTTCGATATTGCGGCAAAAGTCTTCGGTGCGGATGCGGTGCTGGCTGTTGCCGAAAGGCGCCTGAAGGTCCGTGCCGATGCGCTCCATGGCCAGCAGCATGCAGCCCACGACCGTCGACACAACCGGTGTGAACCAGCCCAGGGAGGGGACGAGGCTTAGCGGCATGATGATGCAGAACAGCGTGCCAAACAGCCTTGGGAAATACACATAAGGGTAGGGCAGCGGTGTATTGGCGATACGCTCCATGCCACCTTGCCAGTTCGAAAGGTCCACCAGCGTCGACTCGATGCGCGCCAGCCTGATGCTGTCCAGCCGGCCTTCGTTGAATTCGCGCGTGATCAGTTCTGCCGAGCCGCTGAGAATGTCGTTGGGCATATTGCTGGTTCCCGCCAGGCGGGCCCGTTCACTTTCAGTGAGCAAAGCGGCCAGCGCTTCAGGGTTCCTGTCGCCGCCAAGGTGCAGGCGCAGGGCATGCAGGTAGGCCACATGCCGCCGCATGAGTTGGGCTTTGACCGGGTTAAGGCCATGGGTATCGTCGATGAGGGTAAGCACCTGCCGGCCCAGGCTGCGGGAGCTGTTGACCATCGAACCCCACAGTGTCCTGGCCTCCCACCAGCGATTGTACGCACTGGAGTTGCGAAAGCTGATGAGCACCACCAGCGCGGAGCACAAGAGCGTCAGGGGCATCAGGGGAAGCTCGAGCTCGTAGCCTGTGACCAGCATGGCGTCCAGGGTGACGACCACGTCCCATAGCAATAACCAGAACAGTGACCAACCGACGTATGTGATCGTTTTGGCCAGGCATTTCCATTTCCTATCCAGTGCATGGGTCATGGCAGAACTCCGTGTAAGCCCAAAAAGGCGGGCGAAAGCGCCTTTGCTGGAGACAGGTTAAGGTGCCAGACTTAATCGCAGCTTAATCTTGAACCTGAGCATGGTGGCGCCTTCCGGCGCCTGACGCAGATATGCGACCATGGCCCACATTGCCATCAAGAGACAGGGTATGGATCGCGAGAGTCCTGGTATTTCCTGCCGTACTGGCGCACCTGCAATGCAGGGCCAGGAACATGCGTTTCCAACCAATGCTGCAGAGCGTTTGCAGCTGGCGCTCGATGCAGGCGCGATCATCGGCACCTGGGTATGGGACATCCCCAGTGACCAGGTCACAGCGGACGAACGCTTCTCACGAACCTTCGGGCTGGCGGCAGACCGGTGCATCGTGGGCATACCGATCAAGGAAGCCTTTGCCTCGATTCACCCGCACGACCGTGAGCGTGTCTGGGCCGACATCCAGCAAGCGGTGGGCCGCGGTGGTGCATTCAGGTGCGAATACCGGGTTCGCCACGATGATGGCGGTTATCGATGGGTCGAGGCCAACGGCCGTGCACAGCTCGACCCGCAAGGCGTGGCTGTGCGGTTCCCTGGCATACTCATGGACATCGAGTCACGCCGCTCGGCAGAAGCTGAACGCGACAGGATGTCGGCCTTGCTGCGGACATTCGCGGCAGCGGTGCCAGGGGTTGTCTATGCAAAGGACCTGGCAGGCCGCATGCTGGTGGCCAACGATGGTGCCACGCGATTGATCGGCAAGCCGCCGGGGTTCTATCTGGGCAAGACCGATCTTGAGTTCCTGGAAGACAAACCACAGGCGCGCCAGGTGATGGAGACCGATCAGCGCATCATGCGCGGCGCTTTAGCCGAGCAGATCGAGGAGCGGGTCGACATGCCGGATGGCTCGGCCACGTACTGGCTTTCCATCAAGGCCCCCCTGTTCAATGATGCTGGTGAGGTCATCGGACTGATCGGGTCGTCGATCGATGTAACTGCCCGGAAAAACGCAGAAGCCAAGCTGCTCGAGCTGAACCGCACGCTGGAAGCACGGGTCAACGAAGCTGTTGCCGAGCGTGAAGCGGCCCAGGCGGCGCTTCGTCAATCGCAGAAGATGGAAGCAGTCGGGCAACTTACCGGCGGCATCGCTCACGACTTCAACAACCTGCTGGCGGGTATCACCGGCAGCCTGGACCTGATCAAGCTGCGCCTGAAGCAGGGGCATGTCGCGGACGTGGAGCGCTACTTGTCGGTGGCTCAGGGGGCTGCCCAACGGGCTGCCTCACTGACACACCGCCTGCTGGCATTCTCCCGTCGCCAGACCTTGCTGCCTGAGCATACCAACGTGAATACCTTGATCAGCGACATGGAAGAGCTGATTCGTCGAACGGTCGGCCCCTCGATCAAGCTGCAGGTGCAGCTCGATGCGCAGGCCAGCACCTGCCTGGTCGACCCGACGCAAGTCGAAAATGCGCTGCTCAATTTATGTATCAACGCCCGTGACGCGGGTGGCGGTGAGATATCCGTCAGTACGTTCAACCAGGTGCTCGAGCCGGGCCCGGGCCTGGATCCGGAACTGCCCCCCGGAACGTATCTGACAGTTTGCGTTGCCGACAATGGCATCGGCATGAATGCCGAGACACTCAGCCGCGCATTCGAGCCCTTTTTCACGACCAAGCCGGTTGGTGCAGGCACCGGGCTGGGCTTGTCGATGATCTACGGGTTCGCCAAACAGTCAGGTGGGCAGGTGAAGATAGAATCGCAGGAGGGCGCAGGCACCCGCGTCTACCTGCAGTTGCCAAGCCAGGCCGCCCGAGCCGACCGGGATGTGCCTGTGCAAACACCGGTCAAGGTACCGCCTGCGCTATCCGGTGCGACGGTATTGGTGGTCGACGATGAGCACTCGGTACGGATGTTTGTCAGCGAAACCCTGGGCAGCTGTGGTTACGTCGTGATCGAAGCCGCTGACAGCTTGGCGGGCCTGCAACTGCTGCGCTCGGATATCCGCATCGATCTGCTGGTGACGGACATCGGCCTGCCAGGCGGCATCGACGGCCGGCAAATGGCGCAGACGGCGCGCCTTTGCAGGCCTGGTTTGCCGGTGTTGTTCATGACCGGCTATGCGCAACCGCATGTGCTGAGCGACACGCCGATGGAGGCGAATACGGCGGTGCTCACAAAACCCTTCGCCCTCGACGCGCTGACACTGAACGTGAATGTTTTGCTGAAACAGACAGGCCGGTAGTTCTGCACTCGGGCAAGCAAGGCTGAGTTATTTCCCCGTGCCAACTTTTATTGCCCGGGTTGTGCGCTAGGCTGATCACGCAGAAGTAGGCGAACAGGATGTCACAAGAGTTCAAGGGGTAACACCAGTCTGCCAAGCGATTTGGCGCCGCTCTGCGGCCCATCGCTGGCAAGCCAGCTTCTACAGGTATAACGCAGACCTCAAGTACTGCGCGCTCCGGGTGGGAGCTGGCTTGCCAGCGATGGGCTGCGTAGCAGCCCTGATAACCCTGACTGACTGGCATTGCGCCCAACGGGCCGTTTCGAGCATTGACCGTGGAGCTTAAGGATGGGGCGTTGCAACGAAGGGAAAGGCGCGTTTTGGCATTTTGGTATTGGCTGGTCCCTGGCTGTTCTGATCACGTTGTTGCTCGGCCCGAACGCGATAGCGTCTGCCGCTGAAAGCCCTGGCCAGTTGCCGGGGCCTGCAAAGGAAACCGAAGGCTATGTGGCGACCGCTACATGCCTTGGCTGCCACACCACGCAGGCCCAGGCCTGGAAAGATTCGGACCACGGCTGGGCCATGCGCGAGGCTACCGAGGCCAACGTGCTGGGCAATTTCAAGGACGCCGCCTTCGATGAGGCTGGAGTAAAGGCCCGCTTCTTTCGCAAGGCAGACGGTTTTTTCGTCAATACCGAGGGTGAGGATGGGCAGCCGGCAGACTTCCAGATCCTCTACACCTTCGGCCACTACCCGTTGCAACAGTACCTTGTGGCGCTGCCCAGAGGGCGCCTGCAGGCTCTGACCATCGCCTGGGACAGCCGGGCACAGGGCGAGGGCGGGCAGCGCTGGTTCTCACTGTATCCAGGGCAACGTTTTGCCCCCGACGACCCCTTGCACTGGACCGGCCGCTATCAGAACTGGAACGGCATGTGCGCTGATTGCCATTCCACGCGGCTGCTCAAGCAATACGACGATCGTCAGGACAGCTTCGCCACCACCTGGAAAGAGCAGAATGTCGGCTGCCAGAGCTGTCACGGGCCGGGGCAGGCGCATGTCGACTGGGCGAAGCAGGCCGCGCCGGGCGACCACGCCCAAGCGTCGGCCAAGGACATGGGCCTTGCGGTGGACTACAAGGCATTGGGCAGCCAGGGCCAGGTCGAACAGTGCGCATTCTGCCATAGCCGCCGGCAAACGCTGGGCGTTGGCCAGCTGCCCGGCCACCCGCAGCTTGACCAGAGTTTGCCGGCCACCTTGCGCACCGGCCTCTATCATGCCGATGGGCAGATTGACGGTGAGGTATACGAGTTCGGCTCGTTCACCCAAAGCAAGATGTACGGCGCCGGGGTGGGGTGCACCGATTGCCACAACCCGCACACCAACAAGGTGAAGGTCGAAGGCAACGGCCTGTGCCTGCAATGCCACAACGGCAATCCACCGGTGGCGCGCTTCGCCTCCCTGCAAGCCAAGGACTACGACACGCCGGCTCACCATCATCACGCGCCAGGCAGCCCTGGCGCACAGTGCGTGAGCTGCCACATGCCGACCAAGACCTACATGGTGGTCGACCCACGGCGCGACCACAGCCTGCGCATCCCGCGGCCGGACCTGGCAAGCAAGGTCGACAGCCCCGATGCCTGCACCGCCTGCCACACGGACCAGCAACCGGCCTGGGCGGCCAAGGCCATCGAGGGGTGGTTTGGCGAGCCGCGTCGGCCGGTGCTGTTTGGCGAGGCTTTCCAGGCGGTACGTAATGGCGACGGCATCCCGTTGAGCCTGTTGGGCACGGTGCTGGCCGACAAGGGCAAGCCAGCCATCGTGCGCGCCACTGCTGCCGAACAGATGGCCGACCTCGGCCCACAGGCTCTAATCAGTCTGGGCTGGGCGTTGAAAGACCCGAGCCCGCTGGTGCGTGCCTACGCGGTGTCGGGGTTTGTCAGCGTGCCTGCGGAGCAGCGCCTCAAGCCGCTGTTGCCATTGCTTGAAGACCCCGCCCTGGCGGTACGCGATGAGACCGTCCGGGCGTTGGCCGATGTGCCTAAGGCGCAGGTGCCTGCCCAGTCTCTGGACGCGTTCAGCACTGCTCTGGCCGACTATGAGACGCGCCTGCGTGGCAATGCGGACCTGCCCGGCGGGCGCTTGAACCTGGCGGTGCTGCTGAGCAGGCAGGGGCGGCAGGGCGAAGCCATGGACCAATACCGGCAGGCTCTGCGGCTGGACCCGTACTTTGTGCCTGCGCGCGTCAACCTGGCCAACCTTGCAACGGGCGAAAATCAGCTGGATGAAGCGGAAAAGGTCCTGCGCGCAGGCGTGGCACTGGACAAGATGCCGGCCACCGATCGGGGCAACCTGGCTTACATGCTGGCCTTGCTGCTGGTGGAGCGACGCCAGCCCGAAGAGGCGCTGGGCTGGATGGAAACCGCGGCTGTCGCGCTGCCGGGCAACACGCGCATTCGCTACAACCAAGGCCTGTTGCTGTCACGCATGAACCGTCGGGATGAAGCGTTGGTGGCCTTGGAACGGGGCCTTGAGCAGGCACCGGACAACGCCGACCTGCTGTACTCGCTGATCTACCTGCATGCCTTGGCCGGTGAGCGCAGTGAGGCCTACGCCTATGTGCAGCGCATGCGCAAAGTGGCCCCCGATGACCCGCGCCTGCAAGGCATCGAGCCCTATTGGCAGAAGTACGAAACTACCAACTGAGCTGGCGTTGGCGAGGCGAGCGTCTAGATTTACCTCGTCGCCTACAGCAGTTGCGAACATCCAGGGGCCTCCTGCCGAGGCCTCGACTGACTAGGATCGGATCAGTGGATATACGCGAGCAGATAGCAGCGCTTGAAGCCGGTGTGGCGCAAAGCGTACTGGGCCAGGCAGATACCATCCGCCATGTGATCCTCGGCTTGCTGGCCAACGGTCACGTATTGTTGGAGAGCCTGCCGGGGCTGGCCAAGACGCGCACGGTCAAGGCCTTGGCCACGCATCTGGAAGCCAGCATGCGGCGCATCCAGTTCACCCCCGACCTGCTGCCATCGGACATCACCGGTGGCGAAATTCTGCAGCAGACCGCGCAGGGCAACGAAATCAAGTTTCAGCCCGGGCCGTTGTTCGGCAACGTGATTCTTGCCGACGAAATCAACCGGGCACCGGCCAAAGTCCAGGCTGCCTTGCTGGAGGCCATGGAAGAGCGGCAGATCACCGTGGCCGGGCAGAGCTACCCGATGTCCGGGCTGTTCATGGTGCTGGCAACCCAGAACCCGATCGAGCAAGAGGGCACGTACCCGTTGCCCGAGGCGCAGATGGACCGGTTTCTGATGAAGCTGCAACTGGACTATCCCAAAGTCGAGGATGAGACCCAGGTGCTGCGCCTGGTGCGCAACGAGGAACAGCAGGCCGGCCGCCCGCAGCAGGCACCTGAGCGCCTGGCCCAAGAGGTGGTGTTCGCAGCGCGCAGCGCTATTGCTGGCATACAGGTAGCGCCTGCGCTCGACCGTTACCTGATCGACCTGATCAATGCCACACGCCACCCCACTGAGCATGACCCTGACCTGGCGCGCTGGATCAAGATCGGCGCCAGCCCGCGTGGCGGCATCAGCCTGGACCGGGTGGCCCGGGCCCATGCCTGGCTGGCAGGGCAGGACTTCGTCACCCCTGATGACGTGCGTGCGGTGGTGCACCCGGTGTTGCGCCACCGCCTGCAGCTGTCTTACGACGCGGTAGCCGATGGCATTGGCCCGGACCAGGTTATCGACCGGTTACTGGACACAGTGGCGATCCCGGCCTGAACGGAGCAAGCCGATGCAACCGACCCAGGACGGCTTCGTCCATGCCTCGCTCAGCCAGTTGATGGCGTTCGAACACCACGCACGCGGCTTGAGTTTCGTTGCCCGCCAACCGCTGGCAAGCATCCTGGCGGGCAACCATGCTTCGCGCCTGCGTGGCCGGGGCTTGAGCTTCGACGAGCTGCGCCGGTATATCCCGGGTGACGACCTGCGCCATCTGGACTGGCGTGCGTCGTTGCGTTACGGCAAGCCGTTCGTGCGCACCTTCACCGAAGAGCGCGATCGGCCAACGCTGCTGCTGGTCGATCAACGCATGAGCATGTATTTCGGCTCACAGCGCAGCTTCAAGTCGGTCACCGCCGCAGAGCTTGCGGCGTTGTCGGCATGGATTGCCCTGCAGGCCGGTGACCGGGTAGGCGGGCTGGTGTTCGATGACCAGCAGGTGGTGCACATCAAACCGTTGCGCAGCCGCGCACGGGTACAAGCGCTTTGCGCGGCCGTGGTGCGCAGCAACAACCGCCTTAGCGCAGATGGCCCGGACAGCGAGCATGAGGGGCAACTTGACAACATGCTGCGCACGGCCATCGGCATCGCTGGGCATGATGCCCTGGTCTGCATCATCAGTGACTTTGCCGGGGTGTCGGAGCAGACCTTGAAGCTGCTGCGACAGTTGAGTGCGCACAATGATGTGATCGCCATGCAGGTGTACGACCCTATCGCGCTCGACGTGCCGGACAAGGGGCGGTTGAGCGTGACCCAGGGTGAAATGCAAGTCGAGCTTGAAGTCGGGCGCCGCCAGGTGCACCGGCCATTGGGCGATTTCCTCTCCGGGCGCCTGCAGGCAGTGGCCCAGTTGCTGCGCCGCAGCCAGATCCCCCTGATGATGATCAGTACCGGCGAAGAGGTGCTGGGCCAGGTGCGACGCGAACTGGGGCGGCTGTCCGGAGGTGCCCGATGAGTGTCCGGCCGCCGCCTCCCGCCATCGACCAGCTCAAGGAGCTGCCACTGCCGGTGCCGCCGTTCAGTTATACCCCGCAAACCTGGGGCTGGGCGGTAGTGCTGGCGATCGTGTTGGTGGCCGGGCTGGTCTGTGCCGCCTATGCCTGGCGCCGTTGGCAGCGCAACCGTTATCGGCGTGAAGCGTTGCTGCGGCTGGACGCACTCGTGGCGGCACTCAACACCCCCGAACAGCGCTTGCCGGCCCTGCGTGAATTGCCGGAACTGCTCAAGCGGGTTGCGCTTTCCATGCCTGATGCGCCGCCGGTGCAAAGCCTGTCAGGCCAGCATTGGCAGGGCTTTCTTCAGCAAAGGGCACGCTTTGCCTTGCCGGTGCAGTTTGCCGCGCAACTGCACACCTTGGCCTATGCACCTGACCTGCAGGTGCAAGCGATTGACGATCAAGAACTCAGCACCTTGGTGCACACCTGCAGGCGCTGGATCGAGGTGCATCATGTGGCAGTTTGACTACCTCTGGGTGTTTTTGCTGCTGCCCTTGCCTTGGCTGGCCTACCGCTTCATGCGCCCTTATCGCGAAGCGCACAGCGCACTGCGGGTGCCGTTTTTCTTCGCCATGAGCCGTGCCGTGAACCAGCTGCCGGGCACCTCGCGAAGGTCGGGCGGGCGCTGGCAGGCGCTCATGAACCTGCTGGTATGGGGCCTTCTGGTGGCCGCCTGCGCGCGGCCGGTGCTGGTGGAGAAGGCTATCGAGCACAACCAGCCGATCCGCGACATGTTGCTGGCGATCGATATCTCCCAATCCATGCAGGCCAAGGACTTCACCGATGCCAATGGCCGGCAGGTGGACCGGTTGACGGCAGTCAAAGCGGTGGTGCGCGACTTCATCGCCCAGCGCAAGCAAGACCGCATTGGCCTGATCGTCTTTGGCACCGGTGCCTACCCGCAGGCACCCTTGACCCTGGACCACGCCAGCCTGTCGCTGCTGCTGGATGAGGTCGGGGTCGGTATGGCCGGGCCGAATACCGCGATCGGTGATGCCATTGGCCTTGCCATCAAGCTGCTGGACCAGGCCAAGGAGCAGGAAAAGGTGATGGTGCTGCTCAGCGATGGCAATGACACCGGCAGCGCGATCACGCCCGAGCACGCGGCGGCCTTGGCCCGAGAACGGGATATCGTGGTACATACCATCGGTATCGGCGATCCGCAGGCCAGCGGTGAAGACAAAGTCGACCTGCAGGCGCTTGAAGGCATCGCACGCACCACCGGTGGCAGGTTCTTCCGGGCCGATGACCGGGGCGCGCTGGCCCAGGTATATGCCACGCTCGACCGGATAACCCCGCACACGGTCAAGACCTTCAGCCATCAGCCCAAGCGTGACCTGTTCTGGTGGCCGCTGGGCGCCGCCCTGCTGTTGCTGGCCCTGAGCCACAGCCTGGCTGCCATAGCCGGCCCTTTGCGGGCGCGGCCTGCGCAGGGGAGGCTGTGACATGGACATCGACCTCAGTGCATTGCATCTGCTGCGGCCATACTGGTTGTTGCTGTGGATTCCGGCGGCGCTGTTGCCTTGGGCCTGGCAGCGGCGCCATGACCTGAAACGGCAATTGCAAGGCGTCATCGCCCCGCACCTGGTGCAGCATTTGATCATCACGCCTGAACAACGCCAGCGCGTGCGGCCTGTGCATTTGCTGGCAACACTGCTTGGCCTGGGCGCCTTGGCCGCTGCCGGGCCGACATGGCAGCGGGATATCCCGGCGTTCGTCGACAACCGTGCGCCGTTGATTCTCGCGCTGGACCTGTCGCCGTCGATGGACGCCGACGATGTCCCGCCGAGCCGTCTGCAAGCGGCCAAGCACACCCTGCACGACCTGGTGATGCGCAGGGCGGGTGCGCGCACGGCGCTGATCGCCTATGCCGGCAGCGCGCACCTGGTACTGCCGGCTACCGAAGACCCGCACTTGCTCGACACGTTCTTGCAGGCGCTGAGCACTGATTTGATTGCCAAGCCCGGCAAGGACGTGGCGGGGGTGATCGAGGTAGCCAAACGCTTGCTGGCGGCCGAGCAGGTACCCGGCACGCTGGTATTGCTCACCGATGGCGCTGATGCAGGGCAATTGCCAGTGCTTGCGGACGCGCTCAAGGGCAGCGACCTGCAGGTGATGGTGTTGGCAGTCGGCAGCCACGACAGCGGTGTGCTGCACGACGCCCAGGGCCGTGCCCGAATTGCCGCCGACGGGCGCCCGCTGCAGGCCGATTTCGACCAGGATGGCTTGCGCCAGTTAGCCAAGGCTGTCAGCGCCCCGTTGGGTAGCCTGACCTTGAATGACGATGACCTGGACTGGATCGAACTGCATGCGCAGCAGCATTTTCAGGCGGCCCAGGGCGACCCGCAGCAGGTGCACTGGAAGGACGCCGGGTACTGGCTGTGCTGGCCACTTGCACTGATTGCACTGTTGTGCCTGCGCCGTGGCTGGCAGGTGCACTGGATGGCCACTGTGCTGCTGGCGCTGCTGTTGGGCACTCAGCCGCAAACGGCGCGGGCCGGGCCTGTTGCCGATGCGTTCTTCACCCCTGACCAGCAGGGGCGCTGGGCCTTTGAGCATGGTCATTACCCGCAGGCTGCCGCGCACTTCAGCGACCCTTACTGGAAAGGCCTGGCCGCCTACAGCGCCGCCGACTATGACGTTGCCTTGGCCAGCCTGGGCAAGCTCGACACCGCACAGGCGTTTTTCTACCGGGGCAACATCTACGTGCGCCAGTTCAAGTTTCCCCAGGCGGTCCAGGCGTATGAGCAGGCATTGAAACGGCAGCCGACGTTTGCCGAGGCCAGTGCCAATCTTGCGTTGGCACAGGCGCTGCTCAAGGACTACGAAGATCAGCAAAAGGCGGGCACGCCGGACGAAAAAGCCGACAAGGTGGTGGAGGACCAGACACCCTCCACAGGCGCCAAGCAGAAGCAGCAACTTACCCCGCAGGCGGCGTCAGATCAGGTTTGGCTTAATAACCTGACCACCTCGCCGGCACAGTTCCTGCGACGCAAGTTCCTGCTTCAGGATGCTTCACGGCAAACCGCGGAGGGCACACCATGAGGCGCTTGCTGTTGCTGCTCCCACTCTGCCTGCCATTGCTCGCGGTGGCAGCACCCGAGGCGCGGGTGCAGGCTCGCCTGGTGCCGGCCGGCGACACGGTGGTGGGCGCCACGCTCGAGTTGCAGGTCGACCTGCTGGTCGACACCTGGTTCACCCAGCCGGCGGTGCTGCCGGCCATTGGGTTGCCGGGTGCCGCAGTGAGCGCGCCTGGCGGCGAAGCGCAGCATTTGAACGAACAACTCGATGGCAAGACCTTCTTCGGCCTGCGTTATACCTACCAGATCACCCCGCAAACGGCACAAGCCTTCACACTGCCTGCTCAAACTTTTCAGGTATTCCCGGGCCAGTCGGACACGCCGGTCACGCTCACCAGCGAGCCGCTGGCATTCGTTGCCAAGGCCTTGTCCGGTGACGTTACCGTGCACCGCCTGGTCGCGCGCAAGGTCAGCCTTGAGCAACAGACGCAGCTGTCGCATTCACCGTTGCGTGCAGGTGACAGCATTACCCGCCGAGTGCTGACGCGTGCCGAGGGCGCCCAGGCGATGCTGATACCGCCGCCGCCATTGGTGGAGATCGAGGGCCTCAAACGCTACGTGCAAACCCCCCGTATTGCGCCGCTCAGTGATGGCAGAGGGGGCTCGAACGGTGGCCAGCGCGAGGACAGTGTGAGCTATGTGGTAGCCGCCGCAGGTGACTACCAGCTGCCCGCGATCGAGCTGCAGTGGTGGGACGCTGCGACCGGTGAGGCCAGGCGAGCGACGCTACCCGCGATCGATGTCACCGTCATTGACGGCGGCTACAAAGCACCATTTTCCATCGACCAGGACCTGCGCGCGCTCGGCCGCGAGGCACAGTTGCGCCTGCCCGGCCACTGGCTGTGGGCGGCGGGTTTGCTGGTACTTGGCGTAGGGCTGAGCTATTTCGCACGGCCTTGGCTGCAGGCGGCATGGCGGTATTTCAAGGGCTGGCAAGCCGCGCGGCGCGAGGCGCGGTTGCAGTCGGCGGATTACGCCTGGCAACTGGCCCGCGATCAGCTTGCAGAAGACCCACCTCAACTGGGTGGCCTGTACTTGTGGGTTCGGCGCGTTACGGGGCAGCGCACGATGTCAGAATTTTCCTCAATTTTGCCGTCCTCATTGCGAATACGTCTACTAGACTGGCTCCAGAACCGCTACGGCAAAGGTCGCGAAGGCCAGCAGGCCACACCGTCGCTGAGCCCGATTCTGCCAGCGCTGCGGCGAGTGCCAGTGAGTGAACGGCAAGTCCGTCATCGCAAGGGTTTGAAACCACTCAACCCATGAGCATTTGGGCTGGACAGGGTAGGCAGCACAGAGGAGGGATACTTCATGCTCGACCTGCAACGCACACGCTGGTGGATTACGCTGTTGCTCCTGCTGCCCCTGACGGTGCAGGCCGCGAACCCGTTGCCGTCCTGGCGCGAAGGCACTTCACGCCAGGCCATCGAAGCCTTCGTCACCGCCGTGACCACCGAGGGCAGCAAGGATTATGTGCCTGAGGCCGAGCGCATTGCCGTCTTCGACAATGACGGCACCCTGTGGAGCGAACAGCCGCTGTATTTCGAAGTGCTGTTCGCCCTCGATGAGGTCAAAAGGCTGGCCCCGCAACACCCGGAGTGGGCCACCCAGCAACCGTTCAAGGCGGTGCTGGAGGGCGACCAGAAGGCCCTCACTGACAGCGGTATGGATGGCATTCTGAAGATCGTTGCTGCTACCCATGCCGGGGTCAGTACCGAAGACTTCATCGCCAACTCCCGGCGTTGGCTGGCAACGGCCGTGCACCCTCGCAGCCACAAGCCGTACACCGAAATGGTCTTCCAGCCCATGCTCGAACTTCTGCAGTACCTGCGGGCGAATGGCTTCAGGACGTATATCGTGTCGGGCGGTGAAGTGGCCTTCATGCGTGCTTTCGCTCAAGAGGTCTACGGCGTGCCGCCCGAGCAGGTGATCGGCACCACACTCGATGCCCGCTTCATCGATGACAACGGCAAGCTGTCCATTGAACGGCTGCCCAAGCTGCTGCACAACGACGATGGCCCGGGCAAACCGGTGAGCATCGACGCCCGCATCGGTCGCCGCCCGATATTTGCCTTCGGCAATTCCGACGGCGACCTGCAGATGCTGCAGTGGACCATGGCCGGTGACGGCAAGCGCTTTGCCGGCCTGGTTCACCACACCGACGCAACACGCGAATGGGCCTATGACCGTGACAGCCAGATAGGGCGCCTGGACAAGGCCCTTGACGCTGCCAGGGCCGGTAACTGGACCGTGGTCGACATGGCCCGGGAATGGCAGCGCATTTACCCATTCGATAGCAACCAGGCTCAGTGACAAAGAAACCGCAGGGGCACAGGGACCAGCCGAGCAGTAGGTCGAACGTGCACGTAGTCGTGGCACATGCCAGCAAACGTGATACGGAGAGATCGCCTAATGAAGTCCAGCAGAAGATGGATAACCACATTCGCACTAGCCGCCACAGCGGCGATGGGCGTGTGTACGGCCAATGCCGCGGAAAAACCCAACATCCTGGTGATATTCGGTGACGACATCGGCCAGACCAACATCAGCGCCTATGGCAAAGGGGTAGTCGGTTACCAGACGCCGAACATCGACCGCATCGGTAAAGAAGGCATGATGTTTACCGACTATTACGCAGAGAACAGCTGCACCGCCGGCCGGTCGAGCTTCATCACCGGCCAGACGCCTTTGCGCACCGGGCTGTCCAAGGTGGGCATGCCGGGCGTGCCGGTGGGCCTGCAGGACCGTGATGTGACTATCGCTCAGGCGTTGAAGGCGCAAGGTTATGCCACCGGCCAGTTCGGCAAGAACCACCTGGGGGACCGCGACGAATACTTGCCTACCAACCACGGTTTCGATGAGTTTTTCGGCAACCTCTACCACCTCAATGCCGAAGAGGAGCCAGAGCGGCCATTCTGGCCCAAGGATGACCCGGACTTCGTCAAGGCCGCCTCACCACGTGGGGTAATCAAGTCCAGTGCGGACGGCAAGATCGAGGACACTGGCGCCTTGACTCGCAAACGCATGGAGACCATCGACGATGAAACCACCCAGGCGGCGATCAATTTCATCGACAAACAGGTCAAGGCCGACAAACCGTTCTTTGTCTGGATGAACACCACACGCATGCATGCCTTCACCCATGTGCGTGAATCGATGAAAGGCCAGAGCGGGATGATCGGCAATGAATACGCCGACGGCATGCTCGAGCACGATGGCGATGTGGGCAAACTGTTGAAGACCCTGGACGACCTGAAGGTTACCGACAACACCATCGTGGTCTACACCACCGACAACGGGCCAAACCAGTGGTCGTGGCCGGACGCGGCAACCACGCCGTTCCGCAACGAGAAGAACTCCAACTGGGAGGGCGCCTATCGCGTGCCGGCGATGATTCGCTGGCCAGGCAAGGTCCAACCCGGGACGATCTCCACCCAGATGTTCTCCGGGCTGGACTGGTTCCCGACACTGCTGGCAGCAGCAGGCGATACAGGCATCAAGGACCGCCTGCTCAAGGGCACCGATGTGGGAGGCAAGAACTTCAAGGTTCACCTCGACGGCTACAACCAGCTCGATTACCTGACGGGCAAAACCGACAAGAGCGCGCGTAAAGAGTTCTACTACTTCAACGATGACGGTGTACTGGTTTCCATGCGCTTTGCAGACTGGAAACTGGTGTTCTGCGAGCAGCGGGCACCCGGTGGGCTGCAGGTCTGGAGCGAACCGTTCACCTGTCTGCGTGTGCCCAAGATGTTCAACCTGCGCATGGACCCTTACGAGCGTGCTGATATCGTCTCGGACCAGTACTACGATTGGCTGACCAAGAACGACTATCTGATCTTCCAAGGTACCCGCAAGGCTGCAGCGTTCCTGCAGACGTTCGTGGAATACCCGCCTAGCCAGCGTCCGGCGAGCTTCAGCATCGACCAGATCCGTGCTGACGTGGACAAGAAAATCGAAGAGAAAATGAAGAAGTAACGGCAATGCCCCGCGCCCGCCCTTGGCGGGCGCATTCTTTCCTATCCATTGCGGACCGGGTTTCAGGTCCGCTAAGGCTTATCGATGCCAGCAGCTGTGAACTCCGCTCGCGCTCATGCCCCTGAAACCACGGTAAAACAGACGCCGCTACAGCTGATGCTGCCAGCGGCGCTGTTGTTCGTCTCTGGCGGCGCGGCGCTTATCTACCAGGTACTGTGGGTCAAGCAGCTGTCACTGGTGGTGGGGGTTGAGGTGTATGCCATCACCGCTGGTATCAGTGCATTTTTCGCCGGTCTGGCGCTGGGCGGCCTGGTGTTCGGGCGCTGGGCCGACCGGCTGCGTCGCCCGGTCAAGCTCTATGCTGGCCTTGAATTGGCGGTGGCAGTGCTGGGAGTAGGGGCAACCCTGGCCCTGGCGCACAGCGCCGCGATGTTTGCCCGCCTGGAGGCAGGCGCAGGCCTGCTGGCCTGGTTGTTGCCCTTCACCTTGGTAGGGCTGCCGGCCTTCTTGATGGGCGGCACCTTGCCGGTACTGGTGCGTGCGCTGACCCCCACCGAGGGGCAGATGGGCGAGGCGGGCGGTTGGCTGTACGCCGCCAATACCGCCGGGGCAATCTGCGGCACCTTGTTGGCAGCATTCGTCCTGCTGCCGCTGCTGGGGGTTACCGGGGCCGCGTGCGTGGCCGCCGTGCTGAACCTGTTGGCCGCACTGGGCGCCTGGCTTGGGCGGGCGAAGGATGAGCGTGACCTGGCCCCTGGCGCAGCGGCATTGCAACCGCGCACGCCCAAGGCCAGGCTGGCCATCGCCCTGTATTGCGTGGCAGGCGGCGTGGCGCTGGGGTACGAGGTGGTGTGGACACAATCGATCGTGCAGTTCATGAGTACCCGGGCTTTTGCATTTTCCGTGGTGTTGGCCACTTACTTGACCGGGCTGGTACTGGGAAGCGCCGTGTACGCCCGGCGAGCGGACCGTATCCGCGACCCTTGGGGGTTGTTCGGGCTGCTGATCGCCGCCGCAGGCCTGCTGGCGTTGCTGCAGGTCGCCGGGCTCGGGCGTTGGCTGATCGTGCTGCAGACCGCCCTGGAAGCCCAGGTCGTGCAACTGACTGGCAACCAACTGGCAGGCATGTGCGCGCGCTTTGCCGCGGCGGCGCTGTGCGTGGTGTTCGTGCCTACCACGCTGCTTGGTGCGGCATTCCCCCTGGCCTTGCGCCTGGCCGTGGACAGTGGCCAAGTGGGCCGGGACGTGGGCACGGTCGTGGCGCTCAACACGCTGGGCGGTATTGCCGGGGTCATGCTCACCGGGTTTGTGCTGGTGCCTGAAGTTGGGCTGGTACGCACGCTGTTCGTGCTCGCCGTTGTTGCGGCAGCCGTCGGCATGGTGGCGGTATGGCGTGGCCAGGCCGTGGGCAAGGGCATGCGGGTGGCGGTGCTGGTGGTCGGTGCAGCAACCGTGCTCACTGGCGTGCTGACCCCGCCACAGCGGTTGGCGCAGCTGTTGCCCGGAGCCCGCAGTGGCGAGTTGGTGTTCTACGAAGAGGGCCGGGGAGGCACGGTGGCGGTGGTCAACCAGCAGCGCCAGGGCCAGGCCTTCAACCGCTTGTACATCCAGGGGGTGTCCAATACCGGTGACGCCATGCCGTCACTGCGCTACATGCGCCTGCAGGCATTGCTGCCGCTGCTGATACACCGCGGCGAACCCCGCTCGGCGCTGGTGATCGGTTTTGGCACTGGCATCACTGCCGGGGCAATGCTGCGCTACCCGGGCCTGGAGCACCCGGTGGTGGCCGAACTGTTGCCGCAGGTGCTGGCAGCGGCGCCGTTGTTTTCCGGCAATTACGATGCGGTCAACGACCCGCGCCTGGATATCCGCCTGCGCGATGGGCGCCGCGAACTGCTGCGCAGCGCGCAGCGCTACGACCTGATCACCCTGGAGCCGCCACCGCCGTCCGCAGCCGGGGTGGTGAACCTGTACTCGCGTGACTTCTATCAGTTGGCGGCCTCGCGCCTGGAGCAGTACGGCCTGGTCGCCCAATGGCTGCCGTTGCCTACCCAGAACGACGAGGATAGCCGCTCGCTGGTGCGCAGCTTCCTTGATGTGTTCCCCCATGCGTCGTTGTGGACCACCGAGTTTCACGAAATGCTGCTGATCGGCTCGGCATCGCCGATGGCACTGGATGTGCCGCGCATCCGCCAGCGTTTCGAACAGCCTGAAGTTGCCGCTGCACTGGCGCAGGTTGGCGTGGGGTCGGTCGATGCGTTGCTGGCCACCTGGGTGACCAACCGAGAGGGCCTGGAACGCTACGCGGGTGATGCCCAGCCGGTTACCGATGACCGGCCGCGCATCGAATATGCACCGTGGGTCCGTCCGCGGGAGATCACGCGGGTGCTCCCGGCGTTGCTTGCACTGCGCGTACCGCCGCCTTTGGAAAATGCCGGCCGCGCCCAGCAGGGGGCGGTGGAAGATGAGTGGCAGCTGCTTCGGCGGTTCTACGGCTTGTCATTGCTGGCCTATAACGGTAACCGCCAGGCCTGGATGCGTGAGGCGCGGGCATTGGCGCCGATGACCGCGCAGAACCCCTACATGCGCTGGTTCACCGGCGGTGAGCGTTAACGCACCGCCTTTGACTCAATGGCTATCAGCGTGAGGCGGGGCAGCCAGCGTTTGGCGACATGGCCGCCTGGCTGATCATGGCCACCAAGCGCTTGACGTTGGCTTGCTGGGCGATCACCACCTCATCGATGCTGCCACCAGATGCGGTTTGCAGGGTGCTGCGACAGGTCAGCTGGATATTGGCCTCCCGGGCCCGCAGGCGCCACCGGGCGTCCAGCAGCGCATACTGCCCAGGCACCGAATCGAAGCGCTGTACATCCACGCGCAAGGACAGCTTGTGTGCGGCGCGCACAGTGCTCAGCTGGTCGACCAGGGCGCTGCGCAACTCATCCACCAGGGTGGCGCCCCACCATTGGGTTTCCAGGATGGCCAGGCTGCTGTCGCCTTGACGGATGACCAGTTGGGGCCGGTCAACCTGCGGCGGTACGCTGACACCTTCGATGAGGATCTCGTCTGGGGCCGTGTGAGAGGAGGGTGCCGGCTGTGCCGGCGTGAGGGTGTGGAACTGGATAGGGTCACTGCGGCAGGCGCCCAGCGCCATCAGCGCGACCAGCAGGGTAATCCTTGGCAACGGGGTCATGCTCAACACTCCTGTGGTCATTTGCGTGGCGGCCCTTGCAGGTCCATTGGCGCGGCGTTGTCCGGGCGGCCACGGATCAGCGACTCGGGGTTGCGGCCCAGGTAGTCGGCGAGTTCGCGCAGCGAGCGCGACATACGGCCGAGCTCGTCGAGGGTTTGCGTCAGTTGCTCCCGTTGCGGCGAATCTTCGGCCAGGGTCGAGTTGGCCGATTTGAGGGTAGTGCTGACTTCGGCCAAGGTGCTCTGTACCCCCGGCAATGTCTTGCCATTGAACTGTGTAAGGCTCTTGCGCAGCTCGACCAGGTTGGCGTCCAGGTTGCTGGCGATACGTTCCAGTGGCAGCCGGTTGACCTTGTCGACCATGGTCTGCAACTGCTCCTGCAGCAGCTCCAGGCTGCCTGGAACGGTAGGGATCATCACAGGTCGGGCAGTCGGGTCGAAGGCCACTTTCTCCGCTTTGGGGAAGAAGTCCAGGGCGATGTACAGCTGGCCCGTGAGCAGGTTGCCACTGCGTGCCTGGGCGCGCAGGCCGTTGTCGATGAACGTCCCCATCAGTTTGGCGGCGGACGCTTCGTCATTGGGATCGTGCTGCAGGGCCTTAAGCATCTTCTCGTGCGCCCGGCCCAGGCGCTGGGGGTAGATCACGATGCCGACATTGACCGGGAAGCTGCGCTGCTTCGCATCGAAGTCCAGGTTCACCGATACGACGCGGCCAATCTCTATGCCCAGAAACTCTACCGGTGCCCCCACTTTAAGGCCGCGCATCGCCTGGTCGAAACGCAGTGCCAGGTACTGCGCCTTGCCAGCAGGCGGTGCCAGCGCACTGCTCTGGTCGGCGAACAGCTCGAAGCGCTGGTCTTCGCTGGCGACGGTGTCGTTGGGGTTGAAGTCCGGTGCGCGGAAGGCGATGCCGCCGACCAGAATGGAAGATAGCGATTCGGTCTTGAGTGCGAAGCCGTTGGCGCCGACCTCTACGTCAATCCCACTGGCGTTCCAGAAGCGGGTATTGGCGGTCACGAAGGCATCGTTGGGTGCGTGGATGAAGACCTCTACGTCAACCCCTCTGCCTTCCTTGTCCAGGGCGTAGGCGACCACCTGGCCGACCGGGATCTTGCGGAAATACACAGGGGAGCCGATGTCCAGCGAGCCCAGGTCCTGGGTGTGCAGGGTGAAATGCTTGCCGGGCTCGCCGTAGGTGATGGGCGGTGGGTTTTCAAGGCCGATAAAGTGCTTTACGCGGGTGTTCGACTGACCGATGTCGGCTCCGATGTAATCGCCAGAGAGCAGGGTGTCTATGCCCGACACACCACCGGCACCGATGCGTGGGCGGACCACCCAGAACTTGGAGTCCTCACGGGTGAAGCCCTCAGCCTCTTTATCGAGCTTGACGGTAGCATTGACGTTCTTCTGGTCACTGCTCAGGGCCACCTCGGTAACATGGCCGATCACCACATTGCGGTAGCGGACCTCGGTTTTATTGGCCGCCAGTCCGGCGCCGGTCTTGAAGGTGAGGGTGATGGTCGGGCCTTCCTGCATGACGTTGTGCACCACCAGCGAGAGGCCGACAAGCACCGCCACGATCGGCACGATCCACACCAGTGAGAAGCTGAACCGACGGGTTTTAACGGGTGCCTTGCCCGGCACGGCTGGGCTGTCATTGCTGGATGGATTCATCCATGAGCTCCTTGTCAGGTGGCGTGTCCCAGATCAGGCGGGGGTCGAAACTCATCGCTGAAAGCATGGTGAACACCACAACCATGCCAAAGAACAGAATGCCGGGGCGCGGCTCGATATCGCCCAAAGCCTGGAATTTCACCAGTGCCGCAACCAGCGCCACCACCAGCACATCGAGCATCGACCAATAGCCGATCAGTTCAACGAACCGGTAGAGCTTCGAGCGCTGCTGTTGCGCCCAGGTGCTGCCACGCTGGACCGTGATCAACAACATCGTCAATGCCATGAACTTCACCCCTGGCACGGCGATGCTGGCGATGAAAATGATCAGCGCGATGTCCCAGGCGCCATGCCCCCAGAACTCGATTACACCACTCATGATGGTGCTGTCGGCGCCACTGCCAAGCATCGTGGTGTTCATCACTGGCAGCACGTTGGCCGGTATGTAGAAGGCCAGCGCAGCGAACAGGTAGGCCCAGGTACGGCCCAGCGAGTTGGTCTTGCGCCGATGCAACGGGGCATCGCAGCGTGGGCACTGATGCGGTTCGTCGCGCATGTCGCAGGCCAGGCCGCAACTGTGGCACAGGCACAGGTTGAGCTCGGTGGCGGTTGGCGGCCGGTTCATGGCGTGTCCCACAGGTCGCGAATGTCACGCCCGGCAATGCGGATCATCAGCAGGCTCAGTGCGGCCAGTGCTAGCAGGCCGATACCCGGTAGCACATCGAGCATGCCGGCGAGCTTGAACACGGCCACCATCGCGCCCAGCAGGCATACTTCGAGCATGCTCCATGGGCGCAGCGTTTCCAGCCAGCGCATGCACAGTTTGAAGGCCGGTGAGCGGCGGGCGGTGAGGGCGTAACCCAGGACCCAGACGAGCAAAAGCAGTTGGAATGCCGGGGCGATGATGATCGAGATCGCCGCGACCATGGCCATGAAGGTAATGGGCCCCTGGCTCAGTGCCAGTACCGAATCCCACAACGTGGCGCTGTTCTTCAGCCCCTTCAGGCTGATGCTCATCACCGGGTAGAAGTTGGCGAACAGCCACAGCACCGCGGCCGTGAGCGTGAGCGCCAGGCGTTGCTCCACCGTCAGGCCGTTGTGCCGCTGCAGCACACCGCCACAGCGCGAACACAAGGTCTTCTGATGCTTGGCGAGCAAGGCTTTTTCATACACGCAGTCGCAGTGCTCGCAGATGATCAATTGCTCGGGTGGGGGCATCATGACGCTCTGGTCAACTTGAAATCAGGCCTTTGTGAATATAGAAGCGCTCCTGTATTAGGCAAATGTTCAGCGAACAATCTGTAAATCTGTCGGCCAGTTCATTGCGCCGGGTCTATAACTACCCTTGCTTGATTGCACTGCATCAGTGGTAGGAAGTGGCCACTGCCACGTTACATTTTCATGTCTGTCACGGCTTGCGCACGTGCGGCCATACAGGAGTTTCGGGAATGAGATTAGCGTTTTTGGCAAGTACGCTGTGTGTCGCTTCGCTTACGCTTGTGGGGTGCTCCAGCAAGTTGACCCAGCCGGATGAATATTCCGGTTTTCTAAAGGACTACAGTCGCTTGAAAGAAGCGGAATCACCTTCAGGCGCGCCGGTGATGCGCTGGGTCGATCCTCAGCTTGATATCAACAAGTACACCGCCTTCTATGTCGAGCCCAGCCAGCTGTATCCCAAGCCGCAACCAACCGAGAAAATCCCCCAGAGCACGCTGCAAGGCATCACCAGCTACTACGACACGGCGCTCAAACGTGAACTGGGCAAATCATTGCCGCTGGCCACCTCACCGGGTCCCGGCACCATTGTCGTGCGCCCGGCCATTACCGGGGTAAGCAGCAAGACCAAGGGTTTGCGGCCTTACGAAGTGATTCCGATCGCCCTTGTGGCGGCGGGGGTCAGCGCCGCTACCGGTATTCGCGACCAGGACACGACCATTGCCACGGAGGTGGCTTTCATTGACGCTCAGACCAACAAGGTCATCGCCCAAGGGGTGCGCAAGGGGGCTGGGCAGCAACTGGACAACAGCAGCCAGGTCATGCAGGCCTCGGATGCCAAGAAAGTACTCGACAGTTGGGCATCCGACGTCCATCAGTACTATCTGCAGATGAAGGCCAAGGCTAAATAGCCCGCTGTTTGCAGTGTACCCAGGCCTGTACTTGGACGCCGTCAATGGGTGTTGGAGTGCAGGCCTTTGCGCTTCCAGGGAGGTGCGGCAATGATCGAATTCATACTCCACGCCTTGCGTGCAAACCCGGAAATTGCCGTGTTCCTGGCCATTGCACTGGGTGTGCTGATAGGCCGGATACGCCTTGGCAGCTTCCACCTGGGCTCGGTGGCCGGCGCTTTGCTCATGGGCCTGGCCATTGGGCAGATCGGACTGGACGTTCCGCATGAGCTCAAATCGGTATTCTTTGCGTTGTTCATCTACGCGGTGGGTTTCAAGAGCGGCCCGGAATTCTTCGGCAGCCTCAACCGCGGCACCTTGAAGCTGGTGCTGCTGTCTGTGGTGTTGTGCGGCACGGCGTTGGCCACCATCCTTGCTGCGCACAGTCTTTATGGTTTCGATGCCGGCTTTACTGCCGGGCTTGGCGCTGGCGCGCTGACCGACACGGCGATCATGGGCACAGCCAGCAGTGCCATTGCCCAGCTCGCGCTCGACGAAGCCGCCAAGGCACAACTGAACAGCCACATGGCGGTGGCGTATGCCATCACCTATGTATTCGGCACGATTGGGTTGGTGGTATTCGTGGGCAGCATCGCACCGCGCCTGCTTCGCGTAGACCTTGCCGCCTCTGCCCGTGAGCTTGAGCGCTCGCTGGGTATCGAACAGGAGGACGCTGCTTTGGGCGTGCCCTACACGCGGATCGTGGTGCGGGCCCACAAACTGGCGGTGGCTGAGGCGGAGGGCATGAGCATTGCCGATATCGAGGCCTTGCACCGCAACCTCAGTGTCGAGCGGGTGGTGCGCGACGGTCGGGTGCTTGAGCGCGAAGCAAACGTGCGCCTGCAGCGTGGCGATGTGCTGGGCGTTTACGCATTACGTGAAGCCGTGCCAGCGCTCAGTCAGTGGATAGGACCGGAGGTGGATGACCCGCTATCGATGTCCTTCGCTACCCGTACGGCGCAGATTGTGCTCACTTCGCGCACCTTTGCCGGCAAAACCCTCCGCCAGATCAAGCAAGAACTGGTCGGCGCCACGCGAATGGGCTGTTACATCGTCGACATCACGCGCCAGGGCCTGGAGCTGCCGCTGTTGCCCGAGACGGTGCTGCGCCGTGGGGATGTGATTACCCTGACCGGGCGCACGAGCAGTGTCGAGGCCCTGGCGGGGCAGGTAGGCCGGGTGCGCCAGAACCTTTACAAGAGCGATATCGCCATTCATGCGCTTGGTCTGGTCGTGGGGTCATTGCTCGGCATGCTGTCCACGCACATCGGTATCATCCCTGTCGAACTCGGTGTGGGTGGCGGGGTATTGCTGGTTGGCCTGCTGATCGGCTGGTACAACTCGCGCCACCCTGACTTCGGTGCGTTACCGCCGGCGGCGCAATGGGCATTTTCGGAGTTCGGCCTTACCGCGTTTGGCGCTGTGGTAGGGTTGCTGGCCGGCCCGGCCGCACTGGCCGCGATCGAAACGCAAGGCCTGGCATTGCTGGTTTCGGGCGCGGCGGTAACCTTGATCCCCCCATTGGTGACCTTGTACTTCGGTTATTACGTGCTTCGTTTGCACCCGCTGATCCTGTTCGGGGCCTTGGCCGGGGCGCAAACCGAAGCGGCGTCGATGAACAAGATCCTCGAGCAGTCCGGCAGCAACACACCCGTGATCGGGTTCACTGTCTGCTATGCCATTTCCAATGTACTGCTGGCGGTCTGCGGGCCGGTAATCATTGCGCTGACGGTCAGCTGACCGGACCCTCTCCAGGGATTTGGGGATTGGCCGGGGCGGTATGCCACTGCTCTTTGGGTACCCACTTGGCCTGTTCCGGGTCGCCCAGGTAATGCGGTGACATGATCTGCACGCCATATTCGTTGAACACGTCCTGAATGTTGGCGTGCAACAGGCTCAGCAGCAGGGCGCGCGGCCTGGGTTCAGAGGGAATGGCCTGCGCAACCAGGCGGTACTCGGGGTAGAAATCCGACAGGGCCGTCTGGAACACCTGTGGCTTGGGCTCCTGCAGTACGCCTTCGGTGCGCCGTGCGGCTTCCAGCAGCATGGCTTCTACCTGGCGCCAAGGCGTGTCGTAGCCGATGGTGACAACCGTGTCCACGACATAACCTTGCCCTTGCACGATCCGCGAGTAGTTCTTGGTCACCGCCCCAGTAATCATGGAATTGGGCAGCGTCAGGACCTCACCAAGCCCGGTTCTGATCGTGGTGGTGAACATGCCCACTTCGGTCACTGTCCCTTCGTACTCGCCCACCCGGACGAACTCGCCGACCCGAAGCGTACGGGTGTAGGTCAGGATCAAGCCGGCTGCACCCTGGCCAATGACGCTGGTCGCGCCCAGTGAAATCATCAAACCGATCAACACCGACAGCCCTTTGAAGGCATCGGTGCCCGAGCCGGGCAAGTACGGGTAGGCCATCACCAGCGCGAACAGCCAGATGGCCAGTGAGGTCAGGCGCATGGTGGGTTGCAGGGTTTCGGCTGTAAGCCACGACAAGGTACCCGGGCGGGCCATGCGCCGTAGTACGCGCTTGGAGAAGGCGCTGATGCCGCGGGCGATGAAGAAGATCGAGATGGCCACGGCAAGGCCCGGCATGGCGCGCAGAATGCCGCTGACCAGGTAATTGAACAGCTCCATCAAGTGGACATTGAGGCTTTCGCCCCAGGAACGGGTGTACGGGAACTGCGACAGCACGAAACCCAGCCACTGGTAGCAGAGCAACAGCACAACCAACCAGTACAGCAGCCACAGTGAGCGGTCGATCAGGTAGTAGAGGTTTTGCATGTCGAACAGCTGGGTATGGCCGACCTTGAGGCGTTCGGAGTGCTTGCCCATCAGCTTGGGCAACAGCCCCAGGAGCTTGCGGCGACTAAGCCCTGCGGCCTTGAGCAACAGGAAGAACACCAAGGTGGCGGCCGCCGAGTAGCCAAGGGCCGTCAACAGGAACTTCAGGCTGCGTGCCTGGCGCGTTTCCTCTACCACCAGGCGCAGGTTCTCGGCAGCGCGTTCGGCAGCCTCCCTTGGCGTTATGTCGTCGGCAGCGGCATCGAGCGGTGTAACGATGAATGCGCGACGGCCGCCCAGCAGCACCAGATAGCTGTTCAGGATAGGGTCGGTCCTGACCTTGAGATCGTCGTTCTCCTGCAGGGTTTCTTCGATCAGGCTCTTGGCACGCTGGGCGCGTGCCTTGGGAGTTTCACCCAGCAAGGTAGAACGAAAGACGAACACCGTGCGGTTGATGACCGTGAGTGCGGCTGGTTCGGCGATGACGCCCTCGACGCCTGTGGCGGGCTGAGCGCTGTCCGCATGGAGGAGGGGAGAAACCATCATGTGCAACCCCAGAATCAGCCAAGCCGCCCATCCTGAACAACGCTTGATCCCCATGCTCCACTCCCGGCGCCTGCGTGCGAATTGCTTCCAGCATAGCCGGATTCACGCAACCTTCAGTGGTGTTGCAAAGGGGCGGTTTTATTGACTGATGCGCACGTCACCGCGCTATAGAATGTTCACCACTGTCTTACGTGAAGGAATCAAGATGCCGTTGCACGATATGCCCCCTGCAAGCGCTGCTTGTCATGCGTTGTGTGAAGCATGAGCCGTTCGCTGTTCATTTCCATGGACGGGCCCAAGGGCACCGGGAAGACCACACTGTTGGAGGCCGTCACCCAAGCACTACGGGCTGACGGCCTGAAGGTCATCCGTATCTGTGAGCGCAAGAGTGACCCCTTCAGGGCGCAAACCATGGCCCTGGTCAACCAGTTCGTCAGAAACCCCAGCCCGGAGCTTGAGCTGGCGGTTTGTGAGCGCTTTGCCCAGAGCCGTGCCTGGATATCCCAGCACGTGCTGCCCAGACAACCGCCGGGCAGCATCATCCTGATCGACCGCTGGTACCCGTCGGAAGCCGCGTTTCGCCGGCTGATCCCGTTCCCTGAGATCCTGCGCCTGAACATCGCCAGTAATGTGCGTGTACCCGACCTGAGTGTGGGGGTCGTCACCGCTCCGGATATTTCATGGGCGAGGGCGACGGCACGTACGCGCGGGTTGAGCAGCACGGTGATGCACAGGTTCGAAGAGCATGTGGCTTGTACCCAGGCCTTCGAGCGAGCCGTCGCAGATAACGGCTGGCTGTTGTGCCGCAATGAAGGAACGATCGAAGACGCTACGCTGCAGGTGGTTTCAGCGATTCACCGCGTGCTTCGATGCCCTTAGAGCGTGCCTGCTTTCAGGCGTCCAGCACCAGGCGCGCACTGCGCGCCACCGAGACGCACGGCGTGATCCATTCCCCGCTGCTGCGTTGAACCTCAGTCAGGCACTCGTCACGGTGCTCTGGCTCGCCCTCGATAACCCGGCACATGCACGCACCGCAAATGCCCATGCCGCACGAGATGGGCAGGTCCACCCCGACCCGCGCAGCGGCCTGCAGCAGGCTTTCGCCCGCTTGTACCTGGACTTCCCGCTCGCTGCGCTGTAACACCAGTGTGCAGCTGGAATCGGCCTGGGCTGCGGGTTCGGCAGGTTTGAAGTGCTCACGGTACAGGGCCGACGCTGGCCAGCCGTGGGTAAGAGCGGCCTGCTCCACACTGTCCATGAACCCTGCGGGCCCGCAGCAATACAAGCTGGCGTGGGGCTGCCAAACGGGCAACAGCTCGCTCAAGGCTTGCTTGATCTGCGCAGCGCGCAAACCGCTGAAGACTTCGATGGGCAGGTCCTGGCGCTGGACCAGCGGCAGCTGTCGCACGTCTTTGGTGAAATACAGCAGGCGCACCGCGCGCCCTTGCGCCAGGCATTGGCGGTACATCGGCAGCAGGGGCGTGATGCCGATCCCGGCAGCCAACAATGTCACTGGGCCCGCCCCCGGTTGCAGGGCAAACAGGTTGCGCGGGGTGCCGACCTCGATCCGTGCGCCCAGACGCAGGTGCTCGTGCAACCACTGTGAACCGCCGCGCGAGGCAGGCTCACGCTTGATGCCCAGGTACAGATGGCCCTCTTCGGGCAGGCTGACCACGGAGTATTGGCGGACCAGGCCGTTGCCCAGGCGCAGGTCGACATGGGCGCCGGCCGCCCAGCTCAGCGGCAGCGGTGCGCCGCCCGGAGTGCCGAGTTCGACACCCAGCACGTCGTCAGCTTCCAGGCGCAAGGCGCGTACCTGCAACGAGGTCCAGCTCATGCGCGCACCCCCGCAGCCCGCTGCAGGCGCAGCACGGCCTCACGGGCTTGGCTACCCAGTTCGGCGAGGTCCAGGCCGGGGATCGTGTCGTTGTCGACGCTCAGGCGCCCACCTACCAACAACGCGCGCAAGGTCGGCCGGCCACCGCCCACCACTGGCGCAATTCCCGGGTCGTGCAAGCCGAAGTAGCGGGGCTGGTCCAGGCGGTAAACTGCCAGGTCCGCTGCCATGCCAACCTCCAGCGTGCCAAGCGCGTTCAGCCCCAGCACCTGCGCGCCACCGGCGGTTCCCCAACGCACCACGTCTTCCACGCTGGCGGCATGGGCGCCGCCTTCCAGTTCGCCGCCTGCATAGTCGGGCAAAGCCCGCTCGCCGGCCTTGGCCCGTTGCATCAGCCAGGCGGCGTGGGTTTCGCTGATCATGTCGCAGGCTTCGTTGGAGGCTGCGCCGTCCACACCGATCGAGATCGGCATGCCTGCCGCTTCCATGGCAAGGATATCGGCAATGCCGCTGCCCAAGCGCCCGTTGCTCTGCGGGCAGTGGGCAATGCCGGTACCGGTGGCGCCCAGTAGCCGGATTTCCTCGGGGCTGAGCTTGACCAGATGGGCGAACCACACGTCTGCGCCAAGCCACTCGTGCTCCGCGCAGAACGCCACGGGTGACAGGTTGTAGCGGCGCTGGATTTCGTTCTGGTACTCCACCGTTTCGCTCAGGTGGCTGTGCAGGCGGATGCCCAGCTTGCGTGCGGCGCGGGCGGTTTCGCGCAGGTGCTCTGGCGGCATCGAGTAAGGCGGGCTGGTGGGCGCCATCACC